>JBBRQX010000110.1:0-7703 GCA_038225745.1 Pseudanabaenales cyanobacterium
GATGCCACTGATTTTGTCGGTTACAAAACCTATGTGAACTTAGTCAAAGAATTTACAAGGGGAAAGACTATTCACGCTTCCGATAATCGGGTGGAGCTAGATCGCGCTCGTCTCGCTCTCGATTTGGCGACTGAGGGTAAATTTGTGGTGATCGTGTCATCGGGTGATGCGGGGATTTATGGCATGGCTTCCGCAGTTTTTGAAGTTCTTGATCGCGATCCCGATCCCAAATGGAACCAAATTCATATTCATGTCGCCCCCGGAATATCCGCAGTTCAAGCGGCGGCGGCAGCGATCGGCGCTCCGATTGGGCATGATTTCTGCATGATTTCGCTATCAGATATTCTCAAACCTTGGCAAATTATTGAGCAGCGCTTAGCCGCCGCCGCCCAAGCAGATTTTGTAATCGCGATTTATAATCCCATTTCTACCCAACGCAGATGGCAACTTACTACCGCTAAAGAGATTTTATTAAACTGGCGATCGCCTGATACTCCTGTAATTTTAGGTCACAAGATGGGACGCAAAGGTGAAAATGTGCGGGTGATTTCTCTGGCAGAATTAGCTCCTGAACTTGCCGATATGCAAACGGTGATTATCATCGGCTCTAGTAAAACTCGGCTGTTGCAATGGGGCGATCGCTTGAGAGTGTATACGCCGCGCAAATATGAGTAGTAATAAGATGTGCGGCACTTCGTGCCGCACATCTTATCAAACTATAATAAAGTCTGTATTTCGTGGAGATATCGGTGAAGCGTAATTTTATGCTCTCTTTTTTGAGTCGAGGACTAGCCGCAGCGATCGCTGTCGCAATGCTCGGTAACTTGCCCTTATCATGGCAATCAGCCTTGTCGCAATTGTCAGGTGGTCAAGCATATGCGGCTCAGCCTGAACTGGTTGCCAAAACTGCTCCAACTACCCAAGCGCCTGATTCGCTAACTGGTAATGTGCTTAAAACCGTCTTAGATAATGGTTTGACTGTTCTAACTAAAGAAGTAAACACAGCTCCAGTTGTCAGCGTCCAAGTCTGGTATCGCGTTGGTTCGCAAAACGAAAAGCAGGGAATTACAGGTATTTCCCACCAACTCGAACACTTGATGTTTAAAGGGACAAAAGAACGTCCGATCCAGTTTGGGCGATTGTTTAGTGCCTTGGGAAGTAATTCCAATGCTTTTACCAGCTATGACATGACCGCCTATTTTGGGACAACTGGCAGCGACAAGCTCGATGCGATGCTGATGCTAGAAGCCGATCGCATGGTAAACACCGTTATAGGTGAAAAGGAACTCAAGAGCGAGCGTACTGTCGTTTTGTCAGAACTTGATGGCGGTAATAATAGCCCTGGTACAAGACTTTATCGTGAGGTAATGCTTGCGGCTTATCCCAATAGCTCCTATGGATGGCCAGTAATTGGCTATCGTCCTGAGGTTGAGAATTATACGGTTGAAGATATTCAAAATTATTACCGTACTTTTTATCGTCCTGATAATGCCACTTTGGTAATTGTCGGTAATTTCGAGACACAAGCGACGCTCAAAAAAGTGCGGGAAATCTACGGCGCGATCGCGGCTCCACCGAAGCCCAAAGTTTTAATCACTGCTGAAGCACAGCAGCGCAAGCCCAAACCACCGCAGCCCAAATCGACACAAAAACCAATTCTCTTAAAAGAACCAGGTAGTGTGCCATTCTTACAAGCAGTTTATCCAAATCTACCTAATGTCGATGGTGAGGATGTGGCGGCGCTCGATGTCATGGATAGTATTCTTACATCGGGTCGAAGTTCACGCTTTTATCAAGCTTTAGTGGAAACGGGTTTAGCGAGTGGTGTTAGTGGCGGTTCATCGACCCAGATTGGAACTGGTTGGTATTTTGTCAGCGCCACACCGACGGCGGGTAGATCTCTAGAGGAACTTGATCGCCTGATCCTTGATGAGATTGATAAGTTGCAAACTCAACCAATTATGCCAGAGGAACTAGAACGCGCCAAAGTCAATATGCGTGCTAGTTACATTCTTGGCAATCGCGATATTAGCTCTCAAGCAACTCAGATTGGCTTTAATCAGACTGTCGCTAAGGATTATCGCTATAGCGATCGCTATTTACAGGCTGTCGATAAAGTCACGATCGCTGATGTGAAGCGCGTTGCTAAGCAATATCTGCAACGCGATCGCCGCGTAGTTGGATATTTCGAGCCATCAGTAATCACGGCTAGTGCTGGCACAACACCCAGTAATGCTCATTCTTCGGAAGCATTCAAACCTAGCTCTCCTGTCGATCCTTCCGAAGTTGCCAAGTATCTGCCAGATAGTGCTTTGGTTGCTAAGGCAGGAGTTCCAATTGCCGTACAGCCTGATAAGTTCACGCTATCTAATGGATTGAAAGTTCTATTATTAAGCGATCGCAGCACGCCAACTGTCACTTTAGTTGGTGAAATCAACGCAGGTGCGGGTTTTGATTCATTAGAAAAAGCGGGCTTAGCTGGAATTACTGCCCAAAACCTCACCAATGGCACAACTACTAAAGATGCCCTTACCCTTGCTTCGCGGTTAGAAAATCTTGGTGCTAGATTAGGCTTCTCCGCAGGACGCGAAAGCGTCGGTGTTTCGGCAATATCAATGGCAAAGGATCTGCCAGTTGTGATCGATCAATTAGCTGACTTAGTGCAGAATGCGACTTTTCCAGAGAAGGAATTTGAACTCAATCTTCAGCGCAATCTCTTAGCCTTCAAGTCTGAGATGGATAATCCTAATTCTCTAGCCCGTCGCATCTTCCAGTCAACGCTTTATCCTAAAGGACATCCCTTTAATGCGATGAAAACGGAAGAGTCGCTCAAATCCTTAAAGCGCGAAGATCTAGCTAATTTCTATAAGACCTATTATCGTCCTGATAATACGATTCTCACGATTACAGGAGATTTTGATCCTGCAACAGTGAGAGGTTTGCTGGAAGAGAAGTTAGGTAAATGGGAAGCTACTGGCAAAGCGCCCAAGTTCCAATTTCCAAAAATGACTAATCTTGCCGCAATTACCGAGAAACAAGCAACCCTAGCTGGTAAAACCCAAGCGGTAACGCTGATAGGGCATCCGAGTATTTCCCGTTCTGATCCTCAGTATTACCCCGCATTGTTGCTCAATCAAGTCTTGGGCGGTGATACATTAGCTAGCCGTCTTGGTACAGAAATACGCGATCGCCTTGGTCTGACCTATGGCATTTACAGCTACTTCCAAGCGGGTAGACCGCCACAGGGTGCTTTCATCGTGCAGATGCAAACTAGTGGTAAAGATACAGAAAAGGCGATCGCTGCAACTGTTGGCTTACTCAAGGATGTCCGCGATAAGGGCATCACTCAAGCCGAATTTGATGTTGCTAAAAAGAGCTTGATTAACAACTTCTCAACTGAGTTTGCCGATCCTGATAGCATTGCTAGCTCTTTGCTTAGCGATGAAATCTATGGCTTACCAGTTGGTGATTTTTACAAGTTCCCACAGCGTATTCAATCGGTAACTTTTGAGCAGGTCAATCGCGCTGCTAAGGATTTATTACAACCTGATAATCTTTTGATTGTTTCGGTAGTTCCTAAAGTTGATAAAGCGCCATAAAGTAAAGGCGGCGCAATGCGCCGCTTTTACTCTTTTTAAAAGGTAAGCAAAACTGTTAGGATCGATCGCAATAAATATTTAATTTTTGAAAATTGGTTATAGTCGTGGACGCGATCGCAATTAGTTCTCTTGCTCTGAATATTATTTTGGGATTATTCATCCTAATGTATATATTTCGGATCATCATGACATGGTATCCCCAGATTCCCCTCAAGCAATTTCCCTATATTTTGATTACTTTTCCCACCGAGCCTTTGTTATTTGTACTACGAAAACTAATCCCACCGATTGGCGGTATTGATATTTCGCCTGTGATCGGTGTTGGGATTTGTAGTTTATTGCGGGAAATGTTGCTAGGTCAGCAAGGCATTTTGACGATGATGCAATAGGAAAGTCAGCGCGATGCGCCGCTTCTCTTTTTTAAAAAGCCCTTAGCTTTTTGAGTTTTAAGGTTTTTAATGCTTACTTAGTAGGTAAAATTTGCTATAATCGGAAATTGTGATTATTTTAAGAGCGTAAGTCTTGATAGAACGCTATACATTACCCGAAATGGGTCGGTTATGGACAGATCAGCACAAATACCAAACTTGGTTACAAGTTGAGGTTGCCGTCTGTGAAGCACAGGCAGAATTAGGCTATATTCCTGCCGATGCTGTCGAAGAAATCAAAGCGAAAGCAAATTTCGATACCGATCGCGTCAATGAAATTGAATTAACGGTCAAACACGACATGATCGCGTTTTTGACCAATGTAAATGAATATGTGGGCGATGCAGGTCGCTATATTCACCTTGGTTTAACCAGTTCCGATGTACTAGATACGGCGCTTGCCGTGCAATTAGTCGATAGTTTAGAAATCATCCAAGCGCAGTTAGAAGAAGCGATTCAAGCAATTCGCTACCAAGCGCAGCAACATCGCTATACGATCATGTCTGGGCGCACCCATGGCATTCATGCTGAGCCAATTACCTTTGGTTTCAAATTGGCTGGCTGGCTAGCCGAAATGTTGCGCCATCGCGATCGCCTTTTGTGTTTAAGCAAAAATATTGCTGTGGGCAAAATTTCAGGTGCAGTTGGGACTTATGCCAATGTCGATCCGCGTATTGAGGCGATCGCCTGTCAAAAGTTGGGACTTCAGCCCGATTGTGCATCGACGCAGGTAATTTCTCGCGATCGCCATGCCGAATATTCGCAAGTCTTAGCCCTAATCGGCGCATCAATCGAGCGCTTTGCGGTCGAGATTCGTAACTTGCAACGTACTGATGTGTTGGAAGTTGAGGAGCATTTTACCAAAGGACAAAAAGGCTCATCGGCAATGCCTCACAAGCGCAATCCGATTCGCTCCGAGCGTTTGACAGGTATGGCGCGGCTGCTTCGTGGCTATGCGACTACGGCTCTAGAAAATGTGGCGCTTTGGCATGAACGCGATATTTCCCACAGTGCTGCCGAACGTGTGTTGTTACCTGATAGCTGCATCCTCACGCATTTCATGTTGCGCGAAATCACCGACCTAGTCAAAAATCTGTTGGTGCATACTCACAACATGGAGCGCAATCTCTATTGTTATGGCGGCGTGGTCTTCAGTCAACAAGTTCTACTCATGCTGGTGACTAAGGGCTTGAGTCGCGAAGATAGCTATGCGATCGTGCAGCAAGCAGCCCATTTAGCATGGAATAAGCCTGAAGGCGATTTCCGTAAGCTAATTAGTGAAGATGAAACCGTGCGATCGACTCTATCTGATGAAGAGCTAGCCGCTTGTTTCGATCCCAATAAACATCTCAAAAATCTCGACCAAGTCTATCAACGTTTGGGTATCTAAGAAAAAGGAGCGCTTGGCGCTCCTTTTTTTGCGACGACTCCCTGCAACATTCAGAGTAAATGCTCACGGTCAGTTCCCTAGGTGGAAGTTTAAGCGATACCGTAGTTGGTGTAGGGGCGCTTGTATGGAGGATGTAGCCCCAAAACGATATCTGATGAGGGAACTCCTTTTTCGACTAATTCTTGACCGAGATCGGCTTCAGTCATGTTGTATTGAATCCAGATTTTGCCTTCTTTGATGTCTAAATGGATGGAACAGCAATAGATACGAGTTAAGCCTTGCCAACCAAGATCGACAATTTGATAATGATCGTGTTCGGTGTCAAAGATGAGTTGACATTCGATGTTAGGCTCGTTTGTATTGGCATGGGCGATGAGTATTTCGCGAACAATTTGGCGATATTTGGTTAGCTTTTCCATAGCGTATCGATATCTGCGAAGTAACGAATTTTTATGATAGTTTTGCAGTCTAATAATGATAACGAATTTGTGCTAGCAACAGCGAATCATCTTCTACTTTGTAAAGAATTCTATGTTCATCATCAATTCGCCTAGACCAATATCCTGATAATCCATGTTTCAACGGTTCAGGTTTACCAATTCCACTATAAGCATTACGCTTAATATCTTTGATGAGGCTGTTGACTCGGTTAAGCATTTTCTTGTCTGTTTGTTGCCAGTAAAGATAATCTTCCCAAGCTCGTTCCGAAAAAATTACTTTCACTCGATTAGCTCCCGAACTTTGCCTCCACCAGATTCTAATTCAGCGATCGCCTCGAAAATGCGTTGGGCGTTATTGCGGCTTTTTAATAGATAGGCTGTCTCTGTGAGAGATTCATAGTCTTCGAGAGAAAGTAAAACTGCCGATGGCTGCTGATGACGGATAATGATCACTGGATCGTGATTGTCACATACGCGATCGATCATTTTTGATAAGTCGCTCTGAGCATCAGTGTAGGAAACTGCATTCATAAGAATTATGAGAGTTATTTTTGTTAGCTGGTTTATTGACAATTATAGCTGTAGAAGTTTTCTTGGGCTTATTCTACTTCTAACTATGCTTGAATGGCTTCTCGCAACATTTCGAGTAAATGCTCATAGCCAGTTCCCCAAATGTGACATCCTCTTAAGGCGGGAGCCGAGCCACACCAAACATCTTCTTCTTGCCAAATAAATGCTTTAATTTTCATGGCTTGTCAATCAATTTTTGAATTATTAACAATTTTAGCTCACAAAATGTCAAGACAGATTCATCGTAATTCTATTCTCAGAAAGGTGTCTGAATTGCGGATTAGATGGATTATGGGATGACGCTGATTTTTTTCTTTTTGTCTGTGAAGGCAAAGATCCCCGACTTTTGGTGTGCTTATCACAGGTAACATTTATTGGCTAAGAAAAAGTCGGGGATCTTAAAGTCGCTTACGTCCACATACTTTTCTCCAATTCCCAAATCCTATTTCCGTGAAATCCATTAATCCGCTTAATCTGTGTTCAAAATTTGATCGCCAAAGGCGAAAGAACGAAATACAAAGGGCAAGAGGGAAAAAGAGCAAAGGGTAAACGAAGTCCTCACGGGAAAGAAACGACGACAACGCGAAAACCGACATCGTAGTTGCGATTGACTGCAAGATTCCTGCCGCGGTAAGCCGAGCGACAACCGTCGGCATCGTAGTACCAAGAACCACCGCGCAGCAAACGAGAACGATCATCACTCTCATTTACATTAATGTCACCCCAAGCGCGATCGCCAGTTCTTTTTAAATCACTCGGTTTAGCACTGTAATTATCATGCCACTCATCTAAACACCATTCCCAAACATTGCCACTCATGTCATAAATACCAAGCTCATTAGCCTTTTTCTTGCCCACAGGATGAGTTAAGCCTTCAAGATTTTCTCCATACCAAGCCACCTCATCAATATTGTTGCTACCCGCATATTTAAGCCCTCGGCTCTGATTTCCACCTCTTGCGGCATATTCCCATTCCGCCTCATTGGGAAGTCTTGCTTCCCTTCCCGCCAGTTCCGATAGCTTATTACAAAACTCTCGCGACTCATGCCAAGTCACACCCACAACAGGCTGCAAATCACCTTGAAACTTTTTATCCTGATTTGCCGAGCCTTTAACTTTCATCACCGCTTGCCATTGAGCATTAGTCGCCGCATATTTACCAATCAGAAACTCCTTTAACTTCACTTCATGGATTGGCTTCTCGTCGTCCTCCTCATCACTTCCCATCATAAACTTACCTGCGGGAACGCGCACTAGCTCCAGCGTCACCCCACTA
>JBBRQX010000111.1:0-7676 GCA_038225745.1 Pseudanabaenales cyanobacterium
CCTAATAACATCAGAATTACTTAAATTATCTATTTATTCTATCGACTTTTCGCCAATCAGGCTATCCATAGATTTTATCAGATTTATATGGCTTAAATCTAAGTATAACTAGGTATTATGTCAACTGTTGACAACCCTTCCAGCTTTCCTAGTTGCCAGCGATCGCCGTTGGAGGCAACTCCAAAAACAATCAAGTCTAGTTCGGCATTTAAGCGCTGAGCCGCGATCATCTCGGCAATACATTGTCCCCATGCCGACTCAAAATTATCCTGTTTTGCCTGAACTAGCATCAAATAGGGGCGATCAAATACCACCTTTCCTAAAGGCGATCGCGTGGCAAGGATGTATTCGGGAAATCCTGTTAATTTCTCATCATAATTAAGCGACTGATGGCTCCACAATAAGAATTTACTGCGGTAATGCTTCCAGACTTCCTTCAGGACTGGATAAATTAAATTTTCACAAATCGCAAACTCAGAATTATCAACCACGCCTTCGCGCATCATCAGGGTCAGATCTTCTCGAAAATAATCAGACACCTGAAATGGCAAAAGCTCGACGAATTCTGCTTCTGTATAGACGATCTGAAACTCTTTGATCACTGCACCGATAGTCTTGTATGTCCCAAAAGCCATTTTACTATCCTGAAATATTCTTAAATATTTAGATGTAATCCCAGTCTACAGGCTACCAATTCACATTCGCAGATGCAGTGATCGCGATCGGATGTAGCCAACGAAATACTACAATCGTGATCGCCACACCAATATAAGCAGGGCGCAAAAATTCTTGTAAAACTAATTGCTGCCGACCTTGGGCGATCGCCACAAATGGAAAAACCGAAGTACGTTCCTTAACCGCCAGAAAAGCATCCCCATAACGCTTAAGTAAACGCTGATCCCCATGCCAAACTGCAAATAGATGGTAGATAACTAAGGCGATCGCCGTTGTCAGAGTAAAAGACGTTCCTAACCAAAGTGCATGTGCAATTCCCCATAGACATTGCCCAACCATTTGGGGATGACGGCAAATACGAATAATACCTGTTTCAAATAAATGTACTTCTGGCTTTTTGATCGCTGCGACTTCGGTTAAGTTAAATGTAGCGGGGTAGAGAAAGAAAAAAGAAATTGCCGACAAAATTAATACAAACTCATTCACCCCCGCAATCCCTCTCACATCCCACAACTGCTCACCGTCATAGCGATGATTAAAGAAATAAATCAGCATTACTACTGCTAATGAAATGCTAACCAATGCAAAAATTACGCGATATAACCTTGCGCCTATTCGCTTCTCTGCCCACATTCGCAATTCTGCTAAACCACTATGGGCGATCGCAAAGATCAAAATTAAGCCCAACATTACAAAGTGAGTGAGGTAGGTTGAGAAGAAGGCACTAAGAGAGGTCATGTTGATATCAATAAAACTATAAAGACTGGCGCGAAGTGCCAGTCTTTATAGTTTATCCATACTTGAGCTTGAAGCGCAAAATTGCTAGATTTAACAAAAGCGTAATCGCGTTAGCAATGTATATCGGTGCAGCATTTACGCGCAAACCATAAATTAACCAGAGCGTGATCCCCACAATAAACGTAACTAACATTGGCAAAGAGATATCTTTAGTTGATCGCGATCGCCAAACCTTGAATACTTGCGGCAAAAATGCAAGAGTTGTACAAGATGCAGCCGCAAATCCCAGCATATTTGTGAAATCCATAATTTCCTATAGATTAAGCTACTAAATTACATGAAACAACGCATTATCGGGATCACAGGAGGCATTGCCACAGGTAAAACCACCGTTTCTGACTACTTACACCATAGCTATGGATTGCCAATTCTTGATGCCGACCTTTATGCTCGTGAAGCTTTAACAGGCGATCGCCTTACAAAGCTCCGCGATCGCTATGGCAAAATCATTCTTGATGACCAAGGCAACCTTGATCGCCGTAAGCTGGGTGCGATCGTCTTTGAAAGTGCAAGCGATCGCCAGTGGCTCGAAGCATTAATTCATCCCTATGTCCAAGAATGCCTGATTACCGAGGCTGATCGCCTATCACCATCAACCGTAGTCATGGTGATCCCGTTGATTTTTGAGGCGAAAATGCAAAATTTAGTTACCGAGATTTGGGCGATTGCTTGTGATCCCCAACAGCAATTACAAAGACTAATTGAGCGCAACCATCTTTCAAAATCTGAAGCCTTGCAAAGAATTTCTAGCCAGATGTCCCAATCTGAAAAAGCCGAACTAGCTGATGTTGTAATTATCAATTCCGACAACACCGAACAACTGTTTTTGCAAGTTGATAATGCCATGCAGTAAAAGGTCAGCGGTGCGGCGCTTTGCGCCGCACCGCTAATTCTTGCGATTCAAAATTTTATGGAGTTGGTGCAGGCAAACTTAAAGGAATTGGTTGGGCATCAGGCGCAGCCTTAGGAGCAGGAGAAACCTGTGCGGCTGGCGGCGCAGGTAAAGTAGACGTAGTAAACCAACCGCCACTAAGCACAACTGTTAAACCCAAAAATGCTGATGTCAAAAACCAAGTGATCCGATTTAGCGCTGTTTCTGCACTTTTGGTGCTGGAAAATAACTGAGCTTGACCACTAAAGCCGCCCAAACCATCACTTTTAGGACTATGTAACAAAATTAAAACGACTAAACAAATAGCAACTATTGACCAAACTACTTTTAAGGTTCCGTACATTTTAGATATTTTTCTTTATATATTTTCTATCAATAGCTTAACGCATCAGCAAATACATCAGAAATAAGAGTTAGTAGTTTGCGCTGACTCTTGTTTTCTATGCAAATTGCTGACCTAATTCAATCGGATTATGAACTGTGATTCGCTTTTTCGCGATCGCAATCATTTTTTGTTTTCGCAAATCACCAAGCAGTCGCGTGACTGTCACTCTGGTTGAACCGATCGCCTCAGCGATCGCTTGATGTGACAACTTCAAATCGATCGTCACACCCTCAGATGATGGTGAACCAAAATCACGGCAGAGAATCAACAAAAAGCTAACTAGTCTTGACCCCATATCGCGGTGAGCTAATGTCTCGATCATCATCTCCGTTTGCAAAATCCGTGACGACAAACCACGCAATAGCACCATCGGCAGTTCGGGATCTTCCTTGAGTGCTTTTTCTACTTGCTCGATTGGCACAGAAAGTAACTCCACAGGAGTAAAAGCTACGGCATGGTAAAAGCGATCAGATCGATTGCCTGTAATCAGAGACAAAACACCAAATACACTATTTTCTCTTAATAGAGCCACCGTAATTTCTTCACCTGCTTCGTAAACTCTCGAAAGTTTTACAGCGCCTTTAACTAAAAAGTAGAAACGTTCCGCAGGATCGCCGGGAAAAAAAATCGTCTTACCACGTTCAAACGTTTCCGTCACGGGGGGGAACATTCCCCCATTCATTTCGCGAAAGACATCAACAAGAGCACGATCCACCAACCTTATACACCCTCTTTAACCAAAAAATAGAAATAAAACCTAAAGCTGTATGCTTACTTAAATTTTACTACATAATTGCAGTTTGTATCGGGACGGACATTTTCTTTAATTAAATATAATTGTGAAATAGTAACTGCTTTATCCAACCCATAGCTTATCAAAACCATAGAGGGCGATCGCTATCTAAACATGCTACTTACAGAGGTATCTTCATGGACGCGCCAAATGGTCTCGCCCAATAGATCAGCCACTGATAATACCCGTAATTGTGGGAAATAACTTTCTTGTTGCACAGGAGTCGAGTTTGTCACAATTACTTCTTCAAAGACACCGCTGGATAGGCGCTCGATCGCTGGCGGCGAAAAGATAGCATGAGTCGCACAAGCGTAAACCTGTCGCGCTCCTACTTTTCTCAACAGCTTAGCTGCCTCATAAATGGTTCCAGCCGTATCAATCATGTCATCGACAAGCACAGCCGTTTTACCTGCGACATCACCAATCACATTCATCACCTCCGCCACGTTGTGACTTTGGCGACGTTTATCAATGATGGCGAGAGGCGCGTCATTAAGTTTTTTGGCAAAGGCCCGAGCGCGGGCTACACCACCCACATCTGGCGAAACCACCACCAAGTCAGACAACTTCTTTTCAGTGAGGTAGTCAAACAAAACTGGAGAGCCATAAACATGATCGCAAGGGATATCAAAATATCCTTGAATCTGGGCTGAGTGTAAGTCCATCGCAATTACGCGATCGGCTCCAGATTGCACAATCAAGTTAGCAACTAATTTTGCGGTGATCGATTCTCGTCCTGCGGTTTTGCGATCGGCTCGCGCATAGCCGTAATAGGGCATAACTGCGGTGATCTGTCTAGCCGAAGCGCGACGACAGGCATCAATCATGATCAATAATTCAGTCAAGTGGTCGTTGACAGGGCGACAAGTTGGTTGAATCAGATAAACATCACAACCCCGAATCGATTCCTGCACTTGCACATAGACTTCGCCATCTGCGAAATTTTTTCGCACCATAGGCCCTAATTCAATACCTAGATAACGAGAAATCTCTTGAGCAAGAGGCAAGTTTGCTGAGCCAGCAAACAGCCTAAGCCGATCTTCGCCGCTAGTTAGAGAAGGTAGTCTGTGAAGCCCATGCCGAGTAGTCGTTAAGTTTGTCACTTCAATTTATCTGTAGGTAACATAGCCATTGTTCTATTGTCGTGCTTAATTCGCTATTCACATCATCAATTTACTGCTTATCGCAAAATAAAACAAAATTTTAGGTTGGGATCGCCAACCAAATAACTTATGCATTATAAAACCCAAATATGATTCGGCGGGCAAAGCCCGCCGAATCATATTTGGGTTTTATTTAATTTCCGATTTTTCAGTAAGCTGATCGGCATTTAAAATGCATATCAAAAACCAGAAGATGATTGTGCCGCGCGAAGCGCGGCACAATCATCTTGCAACTTAAAGGCGCATCAGCTTACTTCGCATAACCACATAATTTTGGTTTTATTTTGGGGGGCGACGACGCTGTAAGAAATCAGGAATATCTAGCCCTGGTTTGCTGAGTTTAATTTCAGATTGTGTAGTAAGCGGCGGTGGTGGTGAGGCGGCGGTTCGGGGGTTAGCAGATTGGATCGGCTGCACTTTTCGAGAAATTTGCGGCGGGATCGCTGGATGTGTCTTTGGCGCAAAACCAGTAGCAATGACAGTGATCCGAATCTCGCCTTCCATCTTAGGATCAATGACTGCGCCAAAAATGATGTTGGCATTTTGATCGACAACTTCATAAATTGTTTCAGCCGCAGCATTGACTTCATGAAGGGTCATATCTTCGCCACCTGTGATATTAAAGACAACACCACTTGCGCCTTCGACTGAGGTTTCGAGCAAAGGCGAAGAAATAGCGGTCATCGCGGCTTCTCTGGCTCTAGACTTGCCTGAGCCGATGCCGATGCCCATCATCGCTGAGCCTGCATCTGCCATGATGGCGCGAATGTCGGCAAAGTCCACATTAACGAGACCGGGGATCAAAATGATGTCCGATATACCCTGTACACCTTGGCGCAAGATATCATCGGCAACCCGAAAAGCTTCTTGAACTGGGGTTTGCTCAGAAATTACGGAGAGCAATTTGTCGTTGGGGATCACAATCAGAGTATCAACACGACTCTGTAAACCTGCGATGCCTTCTTCGGCTTGCTGACCTCGGCGGCGACCTTCAAAGGTAAAAGGACGAGTGACTATTCCGACTGTCAGTGCGCCTGCTTCCTTGGCGACTTCCGCAATAATTGGAGCTGCTCCAGTACCAGTACCACCACCCATACCTGCGGTGATAAATACTAAATCGGCTCCTTCGACGGCGGCGGCGATGTCATCGCGTGATTCTTCGGCGGCTTTCTGCCCGATCGCAGGATTACCACCAGCACCTAAACCTCTGGTGAGCTTTTGACCCATCTGAAAGCGTTTAGAAGCGGATGACTGAAGTAGTGCTTGAGCATCTGTATTAAATGACCAGAACTCTACACCGAGTACTTCACTGGCAATCATACGATTTACAGCATTGCCGCCGCCGCCACCAACACCAATTACTTTGATTTTTGCAACACTGCCCAACATGATATTGTCCACTTTTGTATCAACGCCTAACTGCTGCTTCATCTGATCGTGAGAGTGACCTAGGTGTAATCTAGAGTTATTTAAAAACTCGGAAAGTTCATCCATTTGCAAGTCTACTTCTCCATTTCCTGAACCATTTGAGTGCAAATCTGACCAGTCATTTTGAGATGTCAATTATCAAGGGATTTCATAAGTAGAATCGTTTTTGATAATGCTCTCTAGATTTTGCTAAGCCTAAACCACATTCGATTCAGAAGTTCGAGTAACAGTTTAAACCTACCAGAAGAGAATAATAATAGCCTTAAAAAGCCAATTTAGAATTTTGTTTCCAAAGATTTATCTTTTGGGGGCATATTCATTTCTAAAATTGGGTCACTTGGTTGACTTATGTCAATGTGTTTAAAGGTTTTTACCTTGTCGGACAGTGTTCGCAACCTGTCAAGTGTCTCTAGCTGTGTTGTAAATAATGATGGTTTGTATGTTCCAAAATACACAAGCCCTAACTCTGTGGTCAAAATTAGGTTTGATTCATCGCGTGCGTCCACTTGTGAAATTTTGACCTGACTCTGGCTAACTTGGCGATAAAGCGTTGACCACTGCGCGATCGCCCGATCATTTGGTTCTAAGACCACGAGGTTGGGTTTTGTGATATTTGATGGGTAGGCTTTAGTGGGCATCCATATGCCTTCAGCATCCAGAAATCCTTGCTGACCTTTGCGTGTAGAGTTGGCGATCGGCAGGCGTTCTTGAACTTGGATGGTCAATTTGGACGGAAAAATAGTGCGCGAAACTAAAACTTTAGAAACTGGGGCCGAGGCTTCTAATTGCGTGGCGATCGCTTGCGGTTGAATTTGAAAAATTGACTGGGGATATTGGATCGGTAAAGCTTTTTTGATGGTTTCCTTGGATAGGAGGCTATTTCCCTCAATTTGAATCTGGGTGGCACTGCGTAGTTGCCACTCTGGCAACAGGGCAACCCAGACCATAGCGCCCGTCAGTCCTGTAATAAATGTCAATTGCCAAATACGTTGAAAGATGCGAATGCGGCGTTGTTTTCGCAGTTGTTTGCGGCGGGCCACATAGTCTGCCTCTCCTGCGGAGATAAAGAATTCAATCGTCATCTTTGATCTTACCTATTCATAGTGCTAGGAGTCAGACGATGGACTACCAGCAAATTGCCGTTCTAGCATAGCAATGATTTCTTCGCGGCGGTTTGAAATTTCGAGCGGATCGTTGGATTTGGGACGCAAAAATAGCACTTGATCTTGTTGCTTGTAAGCTAATGTTTGTTTTTTGTTCATCAATGACTGGATCGTTTTGATGAAAAATATACCTGCACTGATTGTTAAGAGCACAGATACGGATATGTAGATAATTGTTGCGATCGCCATATCTGTAATGTTTTATTCAAGAGTGTAGATACCACAATAGAGGTGAAAATCAGGTTTTTCAACTAGAGTTACAAAAATGTACAGTTTTACTTTGCAAACCTTTACATATTCGAGTTCCAAAAGTGTTATGCCAAGTAAAACTCAAAGAGAGTTGCGGCGCTTTGCACCGCAACTCTCTTTGAGTTTTAGC
>JBBRQX010000112.1:0-7627 GCA_038225745.1 Pseudanabaenales cyanobacterium
ATTGCCATGGTGTTATCGAGATCTTTTTTGCAGCCGCCCATCGTTACGACTAAGGACATGCCTTGAATGATCTCGGCGGCATCTTTGCCCACCATATGCAAACCTAAAACTCGCTCTTCAGCCCCAACGACGATTAGTTTCATCATCGTTTTTGCCTCGCCACCTGCGATCGCGTAATACATCGGGCGAAATTGAGTTTTATAGACTTTTACCCGATCGCCATATAACTCTCTTGCTTTTTCTTCAGATAAGCCCACTGTGGCGGCTTCGGGCTGGGAGAATACGGCGGAGGGGATATTGGTATGGCTGATCAATCTGGGCGTATGTCCGTAAATGGTATCGGCAAAAGCGCGACCTTCAGCGATCGCCACAGGCGTTAAATTCACGCGATCGGTACAATCACCGATCGCATAAATATGCGGTTGATTGGTACAGCTATCTTCTGTGACCGCGATCGCATTATTGACAACTTCGATTCCTGCTTGCTCCAAACTTAAAGGCGCAAGATTGGGTTTACGACCTGTCGCGGCTAGAACGACATCAAATTCTAAGGTTTGAGCATTGCCATTAGCATCATTAAAATTAACCGCGAGTCCGCGATCGCGTTTTGTAATCGTGAATGAGTCGCTGTCAATGCAGGTATAAAAATTAATGCCACGATTAATCATCCCTGCTTGGACATTGGTTCGCACATCCTCATCAAAGCCACGTAAAATATGGCGATCGCGAATTATTTGCGTCACATCTGCCCCTAATCCGCGCATGATTCCTGCAAATTCTGTGCCGATATAACCGCCCCCAACCACGGCAAAGCGTTGCGGAAATTTGGGTAGCAAAAACATTTCTTTGGAAGTGATTGCATATTCCATACCTGCTAAGTTTGGTTTAGCAGCTTCACCACCGACAGCGATCAGGATGCGTTCGGCAGTGAATAGGCGATCGCCTACTGCCACAGTATGCGCGTCCACAAATTTGGCAAATCCCGAAATTAGCTCGACATTACTTTTTTCGAGAAAACTAATGTGCAGTTTATTTAAGCGTGATACTTCGGCTTGAATAGCATCGCGGAGTTTGTCCCAATTAAATTTACCTTCAGGAATATCCCAGCCATAGCCAGCCGCTTCTTGGAGAAAATGCGAGAAATGGGAGGCATAAACCATCAATTTTTTAGGAACACAGCCACGAATCACACAAGTACCACCAACTAAATCGCCTTCAGCGATCGCTACTTTTGCACCAAAGGCGGCGGCTCGTTTTGAGGCCGCGAGTCCGCCACTACCTGCACCAATCACAAATAAGTCGTAATCAAAATTTGCCATGATTTTCTCTACTTGATAATTTCGATATCGCTAAGGCTAACTGAAAGCTTCATATGTCCGAGACGTACTGAAAATTCGCCAGAACTATTGGGAACAGTCATCACTTGAGCAATCTTGCCAAACTTAGGAATGCGAACGCGATCGCCAATTTTTAATTGCACCTCGACTTTTGGCTCAGGGACGATCGGGATGTGGCGCTTCGTGAGTTCTTCGAGCCTTTGTTCGGTGCGCTGCACATCTGCCGCCACCTGTTCACCCATCTGTTCACCTTTCTGCAATTTGCGGATCACGCGCCCCACTTCTTTTTGAGCTTGGGCGATCGCCGCACTTACTTCTTTTTCTTGCCGTTCACGTAGTTCTTTAGCCTGCGATCGCATTTTTTCGGCACGATCCAAAATTTCACTATGCAAACGTTCGGTATCGATCAGTAAATTGGCGGCGGCTTCAGTTTTTTGAGTGTGTTCGCGGCGTTGTGCTTCTAGCTCGGCAATTACATCATTCATTTCCGTAGAACCGATACCCACCCGCACTTGTGCTGCGTCAATAATATCTTGGGGTAAACCTAAGCGACCCGCGATCGCTAAAGCATTGGAGCGACCAGGAATTCCCCATAACAATCGATAAGTCGGCGCGAGAGAAGCATCATCAAACTCAACCGAAGCATTTTCAAATTTTGGATTTTGGTATTTCAGGGCTTTGAGTTCGCCGAAGTGGGTCGTGGCGATCGCTAGTTTTGTGTGTTCGCCAAGATATTCTAATAAAGCTGTAGCGATCGCACTGCCTTCGGATGGGTCAGTACCTGCGCCCACTTCATCTAACAGAACGAGAGATTGGGGCGAAAGCGAATCCAGAATTCTGCCAATACGGCGAATATGTCCTGAGAAAGTCGATAGATTTTGCTGTAAGGATTGCTCATCACCAATATCCGCAAGCACGAGATCGAACCAAGGCATTTCCACAGGTTCTTTGGCAGGAATGAACATTCCCGCTTTTGCCATCAGGGCGGCTAGTCCGAAAGTTTTTAAAGTTGCAGTTTTGCCGCCAGTATTTGGCCCCGTAATCACGACGACGGAAATATGCGGTGCAACCAAGACATCAACAGGGACGACTTCGCGACCTTCTTCATTTCGCTGTTGCCATACCAATAAAGGATGGCGCAACTGACGTAAAACGATCGCATCATTATTTAGAAAATGCGGCGGATTTGCTCCTAACCAATAGCCATAACGCGCACGCGCAATTGCAAGATCGATCTTGGTGACAATAATTAGTAATCTTTGCAAATCTTCAGCGATCGCCGTAATTTTGACACTGAGTCCCGCCAGAATAATCTCGATTTGGGCTTGTTCCATTTTTGAGAGTTGGCGCAAGCGATTATTGGACTGCACGATTGAGTTCGGCTCGACAAATAGGGTCATGCCAGTGCTGGAAGTGTCGTGAATCACACCTGGCACGCGATCGCGCTGTGGCGACTTTACCGACAGCACATAGCGATCGCTACGTTGGGTAATAATCTGCTCTTGCAACGAGCCAACATTGCGCTGCATGATATTTTGCAGCTTTGTAATAATTTGATCGCGCACTGAGGTTAACTCATGACGAATTTCACCTAAACGCACTGAGGCGCGATCAAGAACCTTACCGCTTTCGTCAACACAGCGATAAATCTCCTGCTCAACATCAGGATAAGTCCGCAACTCACTGGCGAGTATCTGCAAATTTGGGCAATAATCAGCATTGTCTAACTGACGGCGCAGGTTTCGCGCTCCTGCCAAAGTTGTCGCGATCGCCCATAACTCTAGCGCTGACAAAATCCCCTGTTTCTCCGCCCGCAGCACCGAGTTGGTAATATTTTGGATCCCATCTAAAGATACACCTGCATTTTTCTCTTCAAGTGCGTAAGCTTCTTTAGTTTGGGTCAGCAACTCTAAAGTATCTTCATAGCGATCAGGTATTGGCAAATGCACCGATGCGATCGCGCCCAGCTTCGTCGTTGTAAATGTTGATAGATGCTGACATAACCGATTCCATTCCAACAAATCTAACGTCTCAGCTTGCATGACACCTCAAAATAGCTTTTTAAATCAAAACAAGTCAGCAGTGCTGACTTGTTTTGAGCATACTTTTCTATTGTGCCAAAAATTTAAGCTACAAGCGTTCAAATTTTTGTATTTACTCATATTGAAGCAGTCATGCTTGATTGAACCTACGGAAAATTCTTGTAAAATCCTTCGCGACTTTCTATCTTAAGAATTTGTATGATTTCGCTATCCCAAAAAATTCCGATACGGTAATTGTAATCAAATTTGATTCGGTAATATCCTGAAAAGCCCTTTAATGGCTCAAGCTCAGAGATTTCAGTTAATGATCTAGCATTACTAACTGCTTCAATACATTTTCTAACTTTTACAAGAATTTTTTGATCGCTAATTTTATCTAAATCTTTTTTGAAGCGCTTAGAAATTTGATATTTCATTGAGGCAAACTCTCTAAAAAGTCTTGAGCTTCAAGATCCGATAAAAAGCCTTCTTTTCGAGAATTTTCACAAGCCAAGTAAAGAATAAAATCTTCTAGATCTGATGGATGCTCTTGTAATAAAAGCTGTAGAAAGCCTTGCCGAATTTCTAGAGGTAGGGTCTGAAATAAGCGATAAAAACCCGTACTAGTTTGTAAAGATTTGGTGATTTCTGCTTGGCTCATAGCTGATTGCCTATGCACTTATACAATTGCTATCCCAATATTAATGGCATTGCAGGGCTTTCGTTGTTATAAAACCCATAAAAAGTTTTAAAAGTGCCGCGAAGCGGCACTTTTAAAACTTTTTGCCTACTCAATTAAAGGCGAAATAGGTTGTAAACGAAAAAAGAATGCGCAACGCGCATTCTTTTTTTTTGATATAAGCTTAATTTTACAAGCGAGAAGCTAATCTCTCGAAATCAGCTTGGGTACTCGATAGCATTCTGCTACGGCTATCTGGAGTGCGATCGCCACTCAAATTTGGAACGAGGTTACGCGCTTGCAAAGCCATGTGTAACTGTAGATGTGCGACATATTCACTCAGATCGCCTTGGACACCGATTTGTTTGAATGCTACAGAGTTATTGCCAATCACCGCGTTACCTCTCATTTGATATCTGGATGTAAACTGAATACGAATTTTTTAAGACCAGTCTATATTTGTATATAGATTAGTGAAGTCGTTTCTATGACTTTCGATATAGAACATAACATACATACGTTCTCGTAAGGTCTACCTAGATACGAAGCGTAATCTTTTGAATCAATACTTAACAATCCTGAAATTCGCCATGCACAGCTTTCTCCAACATATTTTCGGCAGCTTGAGCGCTTAGCGATCGCCCAAAAAAGTAACCCTGAGCAAAATCGCAAGCTTACAGTTCGGTCAAAAAAACCTAGCCCCAGATCGTGCGGGGTTAGCTACTAATCACTTCTCAGCGCTTGAATAGGATCTAACTTAGCGGCACTTCGCGCAGGAATCACCCCTGCGACTAGTCCCACCACCATCGACAAACCAAAACCTGCGATCACTGACCAGATCGAAACCAGAAACGGAAATTGAAAAATTGTCGCCGAACCATAGGCGATCGCCACACCTAGCGCGATACCAATCACGCCACCAAGCCCTGAAACCAGAATCGCCTCGGTGAGAAACTGACTGAGAATCGCCGATCGCGTTGCCCCTAATGCTTTCCTGACCCCGATTTCACGAGTGCGTTCCACCACCGAAACTAGCATGATATTGGCAATGCCAATGCCGCCAACGATGAGGGATATAGCGGCGATCGCGCCCACCATCAGCGTTAACAAGCCGACAATATTTGTAAAGGCACTAACAATATCTGTTTGGTTAACGATCCGAAAATCATCAGGCTGTGGTGGGAAAATCTTATGTCGCAATCGTAAGAGATTAGTCAATTGAAATTGAGCCGCTTCAAGTTCTGTCTCATCAAGAGCCTGTACCCAAAATCCACTTACAGATATACCTTGTAAAGCGTTATTCCCAACTATCCGCGCCGACATATTTTTGAGAGGAATATAAACGCGATCGTCCTGATCGAAACCGCCTGAAGCACCCTTTACTTCCATCACCCCAATTACTTGATACTGTTCACCCTGAATGCGAACTCGTTCACCGATCGCATTACTACGACGAAACAAATCAGCACGAACTTTCGATCCCAGCACAACCACTGATTTAGCATTATCAATATCTTCCTGCTCAAAATATCGTCCTTCAACAGGGAAAGTATTTCTAATCGACGCATAGTTAACATCTGTACCGAGTATGGTTGTAAAAGTATTCTGATTATCATAAGAAACCTGCCGACTGCGCTGCAAATATGCCGAAACTAACTTCACCGCAGGGGCTTTTGCCACGGCCTGAGCATCTTGCAAGGTCAATGTGGACGCGGAGCCGCCGCCCTGATTAACACCACCTGTTCGCGCCGAACCAGTGAGGACATTAATTGAATTTGTACCCAGCGCCTGTAATTGAGATTCTGTCGCCTTCTGGATACCTTGTCCAACCGATGTAATCGCAATCACGGCGGCAATACCAATGATTACGCCTAGCATCGTTAGAGCCGTTCGCAATCGATTATTCCATAAAGATTCTGCCGCCATTGTCAGAATTTCGGTAAATGGAACTTTTGTAACTTGGATACGTGCCTTTAAAGGTGAATTTAATGATGCTTTTGAAGTTTGCATAACTTAACCACGACTTCGCTGTGGAGAAGGTGCTAATCCCGGAATACCGCTAGGATTAGAGCGTGGACGTGAGCCTTCAGGGAATGAAATAAACAGCTTCTCATTACCTGTCAAGCCCGATTTGACTTCGGTTTTGTCATCGACAGTGACACCAGTTTCAATGGTGGTAAATACAGGAGTTTCACTTTGATCGGTCTTGACATATACGCCTGTGCTGCCCTGTTGTCGCACGATCGCGACAGTTGGTATAACTAGCACATCTTTCAGTTGACCCGCTTTAAACTCCAAGCTGACATTCATACCCGATCGCAACATTTGCTTATCTTTGGAAGTGATTTCTGCTTTCACTTCAAAGCTAGTGACATTTTGGGTAACGATCGCTTGAGGCGAAATCGTCACGACCCGACCGCGAAATTTTTTATTAGGATAAGCATCCACTTGAATTGTTACTTCCTGCCCGACCGCAATCTGAGCAATATTCGCCTCAGCCACATTTGCTACGACTTGATTATTATTCGCTAGAGCCAAGATCGAAGAAGCAGTTGCCGAACTGACAGAACTACTAGAAGTAGTGGGAGTCACAAATGCGCCCGGGTCAGCATATTTCCGCAATACCACACCATCAAAGGGAGCGCGAATTATTGTATCTTCCAATTGAGATTGCACACTTTGGAGAGAACCTGCCGCCGCGACTACTTGCGCTTCAGCGCGATCAACTTCTTCAGGACGCGATCCCGCCTGTTGCAAAGATAAACCTGCTCTAGCTTGAGTGACCTTAGCGCGATTTGCTTCCATCGTCGTTCTGGAAGCATCAAGATCCCGCGAGGCGATCGCCCCTTCTTTATAAAGTTGTTGATTTTGGCGATAGACAATATCTGATTGTTCGAGTGTCGCTTGGGCATTGGTCAAATTTGCTTGAGCTTGGGCAATATCTTGCGAACGATTACCTGCTCTTAAAAGATCGAGACTAGCTTGAGCCGCCGCCAGTTGTCCATCGGCTTGGGTGACTTGACCGATCGTATTTGACTCATCCATGTAGGCAAGAATCTGCCCTTCTTTCACAGATTGCCCTTCTTTGACGAGGAGACTCTTGAGTCTGCCAGAGCTTTTGGGGCTAACGTTAATCGACTTTTCAGGCTGAATCGTCCCATTGGCAGTGACGATAATCGGTAAATCAGTGCGCTTAATCGTAACTACGCGATCGCGTTTACGAGTTTCTCTATTATTTGCTGGTGCTGTCAATTGTGTGTAGGCATAGTAGCCACCACCACCCACAGCAATTAATATCAGCAATATGGCACTGCGCCATCCCCAACGTCCCATGAACGTTTTTTTAGGACTATCATCATAAGAGAAATCGGATCGCTCATCGGGCAAAGCCTTTTCCTTTGGTTCTAGCTGTTTCTCTGATTGCCTAAGAGTTACGTCAATGGTTACTGGATTTGGACTCTTATACTCTACCAAACGCTCTAGAACCCAGATACTTTTTTAAAAGGGCTGCTTTGCAGCCCTTTTAAAAAAGTATCTGGATCACTAGGCTGTCATTTCGAGAAAGCTCACAGTTGCCGTTACAATTTGAG
>JBBRQX010000113.1:0-7611 GCA_038225745.1 Pseudanabaenales cyanobacterium
CTTCGCGTGCGCCACAGCTTTTTCGGTTTATGACTTAGCAGTGATTACTGCTTCACTCAAAGCAACCCATTCAGCAACATTGAGATCCTCGGCTCTGACTTGTCCATTAATTCCCATTGATTCCAAAATCAGAACTAGGCGATCGCGATCAATTTCAGAAATTAAATTATTCCGTAACATCTTGCGCTTAGTCGCAAAACCAAGCGTGAGTAAACGCTCTAAGAACTTCGGATCGCTAGCAGGAGTGACGGGTGGACGAGGGACGATCCGAACAACTGCCGAATTAACTTTTGGTGGTGGATAAAATGCCGTGGCGGGAACATCGCAAATAAACTGACATTCGGCAAGATATTGAATCTTGACGCTCAGCCCATTATAGGCTTTGTGTCCAGCTTTGGCAGCAAGGCGATCGCCGATTTCTTTTTGAACTAGAAGCACAATTTGCTCGAATTGTTGAATTGGTTCCGCCAGCGTTCCCAATAGCCTTTTAAGAATTTCACCTGTGATGTTGTAGGGAATATTTGCAATCACCTTATTAGTTTGAGGAGGAAGCGGAATATCGAGAATGCTCCCTTCGATCAACTCAAAATTCTTTTGAGTCATAGTTTTACGCAGCTTTTCGCAAATATCGCGATCAATTTCTACGGCGGTGAGTGACTCGACTAAGGGCAGCAGTAAACGGGTGAGGTTGCCAGTACCCGGCCCAATCTCTAAAATGCGATCGCTTGCTTTCAGTTGCCCCGCCCGTAAAATTTTATTCAGAACTTCATCACTCTTCAACCAATGTTGCCCAAATTGTTTGCGGGGACGAATGGTTTTGCTAGGGACATAAATTGGTTGGTCGGGATTGGTCATTGCGATCGCTTACTAAAAGTTTTTGGGCTAATTATTTGGTTATTAGCGCTCTTTAGCGATAATAACTGAGAACGTTAATTTATTTTCGCTAAGCCGTTAGCGCTGAATGTGACAAGCCAATCTTCTTCGTTTACCATTCGTCATGCTAGCCCTAAAGATCTCAGTCATCTTTCTGATGTTTTGACTGAAAGCTTTTATCGCAGCGCTGATCGCCAAGGCAATTTTTTACGCCGATACTTGACAGATTGGGTATACCCACTTTTGCGCTACGGCATCATGCTCGATCTCAGTAGTCGCTTTAGCGAAAATTCGCCCCGCTATGCTTGCCTCATCGCCACCCATCCTGCCAATGAATTTCAAGCGATCGCCTCTCTTGAAATCTGTATGCGCTATGTGCCTCTCAAAACCAATCATGAATTTTGGCTAGATCGCGATATGCAACAGCATCCCTATATTTTTAACTTAGCAGTGCATCCTCGATGGCGGCGGCGCGGCGTAGCCAAACAACTTTTGCTAGCAGCAGAGCAAACGGTAAAGCAATGGGGATTTTCACGGCTATATATGCATGTGCTTGAAGACAATCAAGCAGCGCGGAGTTTGTACGATCGCATTGGCTATCGGCTGCACATCCAAGAAGGTGCTGTGAGTTATTGGCTGTTGGGGCATCCAAGAAAATTTCTGTTACAAAAAAAATTTTAAAAAACAAAGGCTGCACAGAGTACAGCCTTTGTTTTTTAATTTTTTTTGGAAGCGTCAAAATTAAGGATCGAGCTACAATGTAATTGTGCTGAACTAATTTATCAGGAGTACATTTGCCAACTATGACCATCGCAACCGATATCGCTATCCCCACAGATCTCAAACTGAGTGAGAGACAACAAGACCAAAGCTACCAAATGGCGCAAGCAGCCGCGATCGCGGCGGATGGTCGTAAAGGGGAGAATATCGTTTTACTCGCGATCGGTGAAGTGTCGAGCTTGGCAGAGTATTTCGTAATTGCATCAGGATTTTCTAAAGCCCAAGTTCGCGCGATCGCGGGTATGGTCGAAGATGAACTTTTGGAAAAGTTCGGACGTAAGCCTCGCAATATTGCAGGTGAGCAAGATGGCACATGGGTTTTGCTAGATTACGGCGATATCATCGTCCATGCGATGATGACCGATGAGCGGGAATATTATGATTTAGAGGCTTTTTGGGGTCATGCACCAAAACTCGAAGTATTTTTACCAGTTGCCGAGCTAGAGCCATCGGCTTAAATTTAAAAAAACAAAAAGTAGAAAGGGCGCTCTGCGCCCTTTCTACTTTTTGTTTTTTGATGTTAAATAGCACGTCAGACAAGCGATAATTGTTAAATCTCGTTTATATATACAGAATTTATGAAAGTTGGCGATCGCGTTCGTGTCAAGACAGCGTTAAATGTTTTCCACCATCCTGAACACAAAAGCAAAGCTTTTGACATTGCAGGATTGGAAGGCGAAATTGTTCGTATACATACGGAGTGGCATGATCGTCCGATCAGTCCAAACTATCCCTATGAAGTGCGGTTTGCACCTAAGTTTGTAACGCATTTAGGCGATCACGAAATAGAAGCAGCTAGCTAATTCTATCTCGTGATCTTGTTAGATTCTAAAGATCCCCCCCAGCCCCCCTTAAAAAAGGGGGGAGAAGATATTCTTCCCCCTTTTTAAGGGGGATTGAGGGGGATCTAAATCATAAAACGTAGACAGGACTTGTGTGTACAAGGTAGCCTGCGGGAAAGGGGCTAGGGGTGAGGGTCTTAAATCTGTGTTAAAAGAGAGGTTCTCCTATGCAAACAACAATTTTCAGTATTGTTTTTGCGCTTTTAAGTGGCACTTATATCTATCGCTCCTTTCGGATTATTGAAGAAGGTCAAATTGCTCTGGTTGAAAGATTTGGGAAGTACCAAAAGACGATGGAGCCAGGGATTAATATCGTTTTACCATTTCTCGATCGCGTTGCCTTAGTTAAAAGCTCGCGTGAGCAAGTTCTGGAGATTTTACCGCAGCCTTGCATAACATCCGATAGCGTTAGTGTCAGTGTCAGTGGTGTGATGTATTGGCAAATTAGCGATCTTAAAAAAGCGAGATATAACATTGAAAATGTCGATAAATCTCTAGTAGTCTCTCTCTCAACGCAGATCCAGACCCAAATCGGGCGTTGTGATCTAGATAATATTGTTGGTGGTCAAGAACGTATCAATGGTGAAATTTTAGCGGGTATTTCTAGTGACACCAACGCATGGGGGATCAAGGTTTTACGAGTGAGGTTGGGCGAAATTACGATTCCAACCTCGGTGCTTCAGTCGATGGAAAAGCAAAAAGCCGCCGAAATTGAAAAAAAAGCAATGATTTCGCGATCTGAGGGTGAAAAAGCTTCAGAAATTAAAAAAGCTGAGGCAGTGGCGCTGTCCAATCTCACTCTCGCAGAATCTGAGCGTCAAGTGCGTCTGGAACAGACTGAGGCAATGGCATTGTCGATTGAGCGGATTGCTGATGCGATCGCCAATCATCCCAATGGCAAAGAGGCGGTGCAGTATCTATTAGCTCAAAAATATCTGGAAATGGGACAGGCGATCGGCGAAAGTTCCAGTAGCAAAGTTCTATTTATGGATCCTCAGTCAATTCCAGGCGCAATTCAATCATTGTTAGCAATGACTGATACGAAGATGACGGAGGCGATCGCTAAACAACCTTTTGGCGCAAGCACCAATATTCCATCAACGTTACGCAATTTGCCTGAGATTAAGCCTTTCAACCCACCATCAGATCGCGAAAAAGGCAATCCTAGCAGTAATTAAGCTCACGCTAGCAGGTTGTATTCTTGACGTTGCATACATTCATTTTGTGGCTACTTGTTTAGCCTGTTTATCTGGTAATTTCTTGAGATATTTGGCTGCTTGCCGAGATAGATTGATTTTAAGCATTCAGAATGTCTGATAGTAGCGATTCGCTTTCTGCGATACCAATAAAACCTTCTTGGCGGTTTTTTTCGGCTTTTAATCCAAGAAGTTGATTTTCTAGATCTGAGAATCTTTCAAATTCTTCGATTGATAGAACAACGGCAACACCGCGACCTTTCTTAGATATCTGTACTGGTTCTCTACGAGCTAAGTCTAGCATTTCACCAAAACGATTTTTGGCTACTGATGCACCTAATATTTTCATGATTGGTAATGTTATAAGTGATATTAGCTATTATAGCTATTTTAGGTGCTTGCATTGCGATCGCATATCATCACAACTAGAATGCGATCGCAAAGCATATTCAAAATGCGATCGCCATAGATATGCTGTAAAATCTAAATATGAGAGATATAACATTGAGGCAGCAAAATGAAAAATCAATTAGTCATAAGCGATCCTGAAATTCTTTCTGGTATTCCTATTTTTAATGGAACTAGGGTTCCTGTAAAAACCTTACTTGATTATCTTGAAGCTGGCGATTCTCTAGAAGAGTTTTTAGATGATTTTCCAACGGTTAAAAAGGAAAAAGTGCTAATACTTCTCAATCATAAGGAAGCGATCGCGAGTATTCAAATTGGGGAAATAGTTTATATCTGAATAGTTTATAGCGATCGCATATCACCACATCTGAAGTGCGATCGCAATCTCACTCAACAACAAATATTCCCAAATGATTTGATGTGTTTTAGAGTGCGATCGCAAATAGTCGTTCCAAATATATCAACGAATTCAACTATTTTTGCTTGCTTAATCTCTGCTGAAAACAGATAACTTTAACGGAGAGATTCCCACTACAATATCTCTCTTTACGCTATAGATGGCGAAAGCGGTCTAACGTTGCCCATCACCCGCAGCAGATCACCTTTGCATCATAACCGTCATCTCTCTATAGGCATTGTGCATGGGCATTGTTAGGCTTCTCAATATTAGGGAATTATTCGCATGATCTTCCTGACATCAAAGTCCACTTAATCAATTATTTGTGGAAGAAGCGTTTTGCAGCATGACTGTAGAGTAGTCTAAATGCCAAAAATCCCAGAATTAAGGATGGAAGGATATCTGAGATGATCTTCAACATTAGTGCTTGATAGCTTTCATAGCCACAAAAATAAGTCAAATCGCCAAATGGGTGATTGCACGCATCTCGTGGGTCAGGTAGAGCCCCCCTGCTAAGGATAACTGAGAGATAAATCAATTCGATAGCTGTAGGGAGAGGACTATCGATGATACCCAATATCATTGCGCCAGTCAGAAAACTCACAGCCAACCATTTGCTATAGCGTTGTTTTTTTTGCAGTCCCCAAACAGTCAA
Source organism: Pseudanabaenales cyanobacterium (assembly GCA_038225745.1). GTDB lineage: Bacteria > Cyanobacteriota > Cyanobacteriia > Pseudanabaenales > Pseudanabaenaceae > Pseudanabaena. Next base: position 5,152 of record JBBRQX010000113.1, read on the forward strand.
GCAAGCAAGAACGATCAGAAAGAAGTCAATCAGAAACCCATAGATTGTAACAGGCGATTTGCAGCTAAGGGGGCGATTGGCTGAAAAGCACCGAAATAGCGCAATCGCCGAATTAATCGAGGACAGCAGGAAAAGAATTTGTGTAATCCACACACTAGGTGGTCGATATACAGGCTGACTCATCGCGATTAGCCTAAATAATAGATGTTGTAAGCGCGTTTAAAGTTTGAGTTTCGACGGTCTAAGGGAGGCAAATATCACAGTCCGATCTTGAAATGTTTTAATCAATTATAAATTATTACAGGGCTAATCTTTTTCTAGGGAAGTACATAATAGAGCAACCAATGCAGATACTCCATGAGCCAATACCAATTTGAAAAATAACAGTCTTTCAGTCCGCCTAACGGTCTAGTTGAGCCGCTACAAACGAGTTTTGACATTTGAATATCACCTCTGATTGGTCGGCTCCAACGCAGTGTTATGCGGTATTGAGGGATATGTCTAAAAAGGTAGATAGTGAATCTGTCCCGTAATTTCGTCTTTTGTACTACATTCCAGTAAAAGTAAAATATCCTCGATCGCTTGCCCAATACTTGCGCCCATTGGAATCTCTATTACACCAGCCATTAGCAAGTTTTGCTCCATTCGTTCATAAGCGTAGCGAGTAATTGTTGCAACATCATGGGTTAGTAGCACTCTATCTCTATCGGCTGCCCATCCAAGAATTGTTGGATCGTCTACACCTGATATCCCAACATCCTGTACTCGCACAATATCAATATTAGAATTACGCCTCAATAATCCTTTGACGATCGCATTGTCAAAGTTCTCATCTGCAAGTAATTTTAGCACCACTATTTTATCACCTGACGTGCTAACAGACGATCACGCAAACTTTGAGAATTAAACCGTAGTTGATTCTCTTCTCGAATTTTTCTGGCTATACGTTGGCGTTGTTTTAGGTATTCCTCAACCTCTAGCTTATAGCTTAGATAAAAAGCAATGGTGCTATAGACATCTGTTAGCTCAAGTGATGAGTATCGAGATACGATTTCTTCAGGTGATAGCCCTTGCTTATAATTTCCAACAACTGTATCAATGGTTACACGAGTGTTAGCAACCAAAATCACACCATCAGCATTAGTGGACAAAGGGACTGATACTGTACGAGATGCAGTGAGCATAGCAGCAATAAATCTAAAACATTAGCTTTATTTTAGCGTCCAAAAGGGTTATCAAAAAATTTATAAACCAAGAGTCCTTCAAGCTCTGAAAATCTTTAGAATTATTTACCCATATCGCGCCGAAAGCAGCTAACAACCTGAAACATAAAATTCTGTTTAGTTTCTGAATCCTTCATAAGGTGAACGCGCCTACAAAAATTAGCCGTAGCTCTTGCGCGGGAATCAGAACCTGCGTTAAATAGACGGATATACTCGTTAAAATCTTTGGACGTTTTTCTGATATCAACTTGTTTAGAACAATACAGTCCAGCCTCGTTGCTCAGATAACAAGTAAAACCAGTAATCCAATTGCTAACTGCCTTGACAGATAAAATTATTTCCGAATGTTCGGCAATTTGTTGAAGCGCATGAATCACAATATTTCCAGATTCAGTAGGATCATACTTCACAATATCATTGGGCATCAGCTTGATCACTCCGTTACCTAGACTTGCAGCATAACGTTCCTGTTGAGCGGCTGTCTATAACCTTTGCATCATTCCCAAAATCTCTTATCAGTCCGCTCCAACAGGTTTGTTAGGCTGTGTTTATAGTTGAGATATATTTAGATGGGCATCATCCCAACACCAAGAGAACCTGAATCAATTGTTACTGTTTGACGTTGGAATACACCAGCATCGCTCATTCGCAAATACGTGAGTCGTATTGAGTTTCCTCTGGAGCTGTCACGCAGTGCCATCGTAATATCATTCATATTGGCAATAATCTTATCTCCATATCCAATAATAATATCACCGACCTTGAGTCCAGAACGATCAGCAACTCCACCTTGCACAACCTCGTATAGATAAACTCCACCACTAATATCAAGAGTGACAAGCTGAATTTTAAATTGCTGGGCAGTTCGTGAATACTGTTTTGCTGTTGGATCTTTCCCAGAGAACATATCAGCATATCGAGAGAATGCAGCAACAGCTTCAGTAGTTCGTCCTAACTGTCTCAGGCTAACTGCTTTTCCCACAACCACATTCCAAGGATCAGAAGTTTGAATTACTAGCTTTTCATTGAGTTTTGCATACTTATCAAGTGCTGTATCTTGTAAATCCTTGGCTTCTTCGACAATAGCAGCCCGTTCTGCTACAAGGCGTTCTGCATCTTTAAGTTGTGTGGCTAACAGTTGAGTTGCTTCTCCTTTGCTAATGAGTTGACGTGGCTCAAGATGCTGGAGAGAACTAAGGCGTTCTTGAGCACTAGGCAGCGGAATCTTGAGACTGTC
>JBBRQX010000114.1:0-7607 GCA_038225745.1 Pseudanabaenales cyanobacterium
ATGAAAAAATAATATCGTTAATTTTAATTTCAGATTTTTTATCATCCTGAATTTTTACGATCTTAATAGATTCAGAAGTAGATATTTCTATCACAGTTTCCAACAAATTAATCGCTAATAGTTCAGATATTTTTTGTCTGTTAGCGTACTTAATCTCTATTTCAACATAATTCAGAATACTTAAAAATGCATTTTTAACTCCTTGCCCACTAATTTTACCTTGATAATCCATCATGTATGGAAATGGTTGCTCCAAAGAGCGTGTTAACCAACCGCTTTCTGACATTGATGGCAAACCTAAAGACTTGAGAGTTGGTGTTATATATTTTGTGTCTATACTTCTTCCTGAAAATCCATTTTCTAAATTTTCTTGATGGAATCTAATATCCTGTTCTGGATGTAGACTTTTGTGTATTAAAAGTGTGACTAATACTGTATAAACGCCCTTTTGCCTAGAGCAGTTTTTGCCAATCAAATTTATTTTGTCTAAAATATCTTTAGAAAGTTTTTTAGATTCTGAAATAAATTTTTTTGACTTGCAAAAATCGCTAGATATTAGCTTATATATTTCTAATAACTTATCTTGATGATTCATTGGTTAGGTAAAAAGAGTTAATTGTTTGGAGCTATATATGGGAATTTCTGACGATCTAGATCGAGTCTCAGATAATTCTTTTTTAACTTCCAAAGCGATTTGATAAATCATCGGTACACAAACTGAATTACCTATCTGTTTATAAGAATTACCTAATACGTCAGAAGATTTAAAATCTTTAGGAAAACCCATAATTTTGTAACACTCAGTAATTGTTAACTTTCTGACCCTATTTTCTGACGGAATATAGATAAAAAAGCGTCCTGATGTTTCTTGAGAAGGAATAGTTGGATGAATGCCTTCTACGGAATAAATTCGATTGGGCTGATGATGAACTCTAGATAGATGCTCAGTATTTGGTCTAACTCCTTTTTTCCAAATACTTTTGTTACTTCTATAACCAACAAATATTAAACCTGATTGTTGATGTTTAGGATTATCAATTAACGTATATTCATCAGGCGGCAAATATTCAAATTTATTGTCTTTACATAAAAATTCTTTTAATTGAGGAATCGGTCTAAAAACTGCTAGCTTTCTAAAATTAAAAACTTGTTTTTTGCTGGCAATAATTACTAATCTTTCGCGATGTTGTGGTACACCAAAATCTTTAGAATTTAATAGAGCATAACTAACGTAGTAGCCCAATTCTTCAAGTGATTCTAATATAATTGCTAAAGTTTTACCGCCATCATGATAGATCAAGTATTTAACATTTTCTAAGACAGCGATCGCTGGTTGTTTAGCTTCGATAATTCGACAAATATGAAAAAACAATGTGCCTCTAGTATCTTCAAAACCTTTGCGTTTACCACAAATACTAAAAGGCTGACAAGGAAAGCCAGCCGTTAGCACATCAAAATCTGGAAGAGATTGCACATCAATTTTAGTGATGTCAGCGAATGGAGTTTCACCAAAATTATTTATATAAATTGTTTGACAATTTGAGTCAATTTCGCAAGAGTAAACGCATTGGTAGCCTGCTTGAGTAAATCCCAAACGAAAGCCGCCAATACCAGCAAACAAATCAATAAATCGCAATGAATTCACAGTTTAATCAATATTAAAAAGTACCTGCGATCGCACTGACACACCGATCGCATATATGCGGATGCTGAACAGACTCACCGATATGAGTGGAATAGTTCCAGCAACGCGGACATTTTTCACCATCGGCTTTAACCACCGCAATTTGTAAACCAGATGCTTCACCTGTAAAGGTTGTATCTGCGGGTAAAGCATCGACAATCTCGGCTTGTGAGGCAATGAATAGATAGCGCAACTCATCACTGAGAGAGTTTAGATAATCCCGCTTGGTTGCGTCAGCTACCGCTAGCAACACCTTCGCTTCGAGAGGAGCGCCGATTAATTTGCCATTACGAGCAGCTTCCATCACCTTATTCACTTCACCACGCACTTCGCGCAGATATTCCCACTTGTCAGCGAGTTCGGGCTTATGCCATTCATCATGGGCAACAAACCAACCTGATTGGAATACAGATTTGTGAGAGGCAGGATAGGGCAGATGTTGCCAAATATCTTCGGCGGTGTGGCTCAGGACGGGTGCGATCGCCTTTGTAATCGTTTCTAAGCAATACATCAACACAGTCTGACAACTGCGGCGGCGTGGTGCATTAGCGGCACTAATATATAGACGATCTTTAGCAATATCTAAATAGAAGTTAGACAAATCAACCGTGCAGAAGTTTTGGATAGTTTGGAAAAAGCGCGAAAACTGGAAATTATCGTAAGCATCGGTGACATCTTTGCTCACTTCGGCAAGTCGATGCAAAATGTAGCGATCGCTTTCTGATAATTCGGCATAGGGAATGGTATCTTTCGCAGGATCGAAATCAAATAGATTACTCAGCAAAAATCTCGCCGTGTTACGAATCTTGCGCGACATATCCGACATTTGCGCCAGAATCGTTTTGCCGATCGGCACATCACCGCTATAGTCCACACTCGCCGCCCAGAGACGGATTACATCAGCACCGTAAGGCGGTTCTTTTTTTTGGTCTTTACCGCCATTAATAATCACCATCGGATCGACGATGTTACCGAGGGATTTGCTCATCTTTTGTCCCTTCTCATCAAGGACAAAGCCATGGGTTAACACGGTCTTATAAGGTGCATAGCCATTGGTCGCCACGCTAGTTAGTAGAGAAGATTGGAACCAGCCACGATGTTGATCAGAACCTTCGAGATACATATCCGCAGGATAATTCATCGCATAGGGAACAGTTCTAGACTCATGGCTTTCACCGCCGAGTACACCTGCCCATGAGGAACCAGAGTCAAACCAGACATCCATCGTGTCTGTACCTTTGCGATACTTACGTCCATTGTCGCGATAGGTTGCTGGTAATAACTCATCAACTTCCTTTTCCCACCAAATATCAGAGCCATGTTCAGCAATCAGCGATTGAATATGATCGACTGTCTCTTCGGTCAGCAAAGGCTCATTAGTTTCTTCATCATAAAATACAGGAATCGGTACGCCCCAAGTCCGTTGACGCGAGATACACCAATCTGATCGCTCTTGCACCATCGAAGTAATCCGATTTTCACCGTTAGCAGGAATCCATGTCACTTCTTTGATCGACTTAAGCGCTTGTTCCCGAAAACCATCAACCGAAGCAAACCACTGCACAGTCGCTCTGACGATTACAGGCTTCTTAGTCCGCCAATCGTAGGGATACTTGTGATTATATGCTTCTTCTTTAATCAGAGTTCCATTAGCAGCCAAAATCTCCACAACCTTGGCGTTACCTTCTTTAAGAACGCTCAAACCTGCTAACTCTTCACCCGCATCGTCATTAAAAATTCCGCGATCGTCTACTAGCGAAATCATGCCCAAATTATATTTTTTGCCAACCACAAAGTCATCTTGTCCGTGATTGGGAGCAGTATGCACTAAGCCAGTCCCCGATTCGGCAGTGACATGATCACCTAAGACAATCGGACTGGGGCGATCGCTAATTGGATGCTTACAAATCGTATGCTCCAGCACATCACCCTTAAAGCTGTACTTAACTTCCAAAGCTTGCTCAAAAGTTGTCGCTAATTTCTCAACCAGTTCTGTTGCCACGATATAATTTTTATCGCCAGCCGCGACAATGCTATAACTCAGCGATGGATTGGCACTGATGCCCAAATTCGCGGGAATTGTCCAAGGAGTCGTTGTCCAAATTACAGCATGAAGGTTTGGCAGATCGGCGATTTCCTGCAACTTCTCACTTGCTGTAATAACAGGAAATGCGACATAGATACTCCGCGAAATATGATTTTCGGGATATTCCAATTCTGCTTCGGCGAGAGCCGTGTGCGAACTCGGCGACCAATAGACAGGCTTCAGCCCACGATAGATATAGCCTTTGAGAGCCATTTTCCCGAATACACCAATCTGCGCCGCTTCATATTCTGGCTTCAGCGTGTAATAGGCATTATCATAGTCACCCCAAATTCCCCAACGCTTAAAGCCTGTCGCCTGTTCGTTAATCGTTTGCAGTGCAAATTCTTTCGCCTTTTTCCGCAATTGCAAAGGCGTTAAATTAGCGCGTTCCTCGGCTTTCATATTTTGCAAAACCTTCAACTCAATCGGCAACCCGTGACAGTCCCAACCTAAGACATAGCGCACTTTGCGATCGCGTAAAAGTTGATAGCGATTGATGATATCTTTTAGTACTTTATTCAACGCATGACCCATGTGTAGCGTCCCATTGGCGTATGGGGGGCCATCATGCAATGTAAAAATTTCACCCTTGTTATTGTGGCTCAAGTCTTCATAAATATTCTGCTTCGCCCAAAATTTTTGAATCTCTGGCTCTTTGGCGATCGCATTAGCCCGCATCGAAAAGTCCGTTTGCGGTAAGTTAACGGTGTCTTTATATTCGGATAATTCGGGATTATTTTTATCCGCAGGATTCTCAGATTTGGCTTTAGGAGCAGATGTCATCGTTCTAAACTTTTAAAATTAGCTAGGGTTTACGCCTCATAAAAGAGGTTAAGAGGTTTGCCAATTGGCGATCTTTAAATTAATATTCATAGTTATTTTATCGATCATGGCGATCGCTATTATAGCTACGGTTCGTATAGTTGCGGTCAAGTACGTTAACAGATTGTTTTTGGCATTTTGTTTAGACCATCCCTCGGCAGTCTAAAATTGTTGTGGGCAAAGCCAATCAACAATTCTTGAAATCATAGTTCATTCTATTTTCCACCGCTTAATTTTATGGCTTTATCCAAAAATGATTGGTTCCCTACACCCGTTTGGCATTATACGGTCGAAAATTTTCAGCAGCTAAATGAAACACTATTGCAAGAAATTCACGAAGAACAGCAGCGCGATCGCCAAGGTGAAAAGTGGTCGAATATTCTCGGCTGGCATAGCGTCAATAACTTACACCAACGCGATCGCTTTGCTGAATTCGTCAATATTGTTAATGTAAATGTCCTCGAAGTCGCAAACTTCTTGCAGTGGGATTTACAAAAATTTTCAGTTAATATCACTACTTGCTGGGTGATCGTTAATGGCAAACTCGCCTCAAACTCATTACACAATCATCCAAACTCTATATTAAGCGGCGTTTATTATCTCAAAACACCAGAGAATTGCGGAGGTATCTATTTTAACGATCCGCGTCCTGCATCACAGATGTTAGTTCCACCTGTCGTAGATTTTAATTTATGGACTTTTCCTAAGGTCAGCTATAAACCCCATGCAGGGACGATGTTGTTGTTTCCTAGTTGGCTCTTGCATGGAGTCGAAATGAATATGAGTGAAGAGTTGCGCGTTTGTATCAGTTTTAACATTGGCATGACACCACTTAAATAGAAAAAGGTGGCGATCGCGTCACCCTCTCTAAGTTTTATGGTGCTAAAAAACAGAACCAAAAAAGCTATGGCGCACGCTGCGCGTGCGCCATAGCTTTTTTGGGTTTTTATGCTTATTTATAAAATCTAAGCAATTTTAAGATTTACCTTTACGATCATGTCGTTGTAGTCAAAATCACCGCCACCAGCTAGATCTTCAAATCCGAAGGTGTTGTTGCCAAGTAGACGGATATGGTCAACGCCATCGCTATTTGCTCCTAGATAGGAGAAGTAAGCTGTGGGATTATTGGTAGTGGGACTACCATTGACGATCATAAATGGTGCAAAAATAGAGTTGCCGTTGAAAATCGCAGGTGCAGTAGTCATGGAACCCTGATTGTCAACGCTCAAATCAATTCCTGCGATTCTATTGTTAATTGCGGCTTGGGCATAGCCAGATTGCCCAACTAGAACATCGGCTTTACCATCATTGTTTGTGTCAATGCCGCCAGCCTCATCAACAACGCGATAGAAACCGACAAAGTTATTGAAGGCTGCTTCACGATTCAGCACAAAACTTGCTTCAACTTTAGCAGTTCCTCTCAAGTCAAGAACTTCGCCTTCTCTAGTGTCTTGCAAGCGAGTCCCCAAGAGCAACACATCATTAGTTGCCTTGAAGCTGATGACTACATTATTGAAGGTGATCGAAGATTCGGGATTAATGCCAGAACTAATTTCTTTGAAGTTGAGACTTGTAGCACTAGAGAAAGTCACTTTCTCAAAGGATTTTGATTTGACTACCGAGTCAGTGGTTGCACTCCTATCGTTGATGGAGTAGAAACGCAGCTTGTCGTTGTTGTTAAACTCTAGCAAGCGATTAAAGCCATTGGAACTAAATCCATTGGGATTATTGGCGATATCCGAGAGAATCACCTTAGCTCTCGCCAACGCCTTTTCGGCATAACCAGATTGGGTTGGTGCAACACCATCGATTGTGCCAGCCGCGTCATCAACGACAAATACACCGATCTCGCTGACCTGATTTGCGCCATCCGCAACAACGGTAAAAGATAGAGTGGTTTTGGTCTTGTTCCCACCGCCGATAGTGAAGATATCGCGATCGTTTTTCTTAAACTTAAGGGCTACAGGCAAGGGAGCATCGCTACTTCCACTTGCTGGAGTTAATTCTAAGATACCCAACTTCTCAGGTACATTTGAGCCAGCAGCGACATTAAAATCATTGTCGTTAATCAGGGCAAAAGTGTTAGGCGCAACTAGTGCTAGCCCTTCCAGTTTCTCAACACCTGTATAGCCCGATTTGGCGGCATTGGCTATCAAATTCTTGCTGACAGGCTTGATATTAGCCGTAATCAGTTCTGAAGGCGAGAGTTGCTCAATGGTCTTACCCGATGGCAAAGTGAAGTTCGCAGTATTGTTGATATTGGTCGCATTTGCCAAATCAATTTGATAAATCAGTTTGTTGGACTCAGTGGTGGAGAGGTCATCACGCTCAACAACGGCAAACTTGCCATTGCCGAGGGAAACAGCATCACCGATTTTGTCAGTTCTGGCATTGCCGCTAGCAGTGATGTTATCGAGAATATAGAGGTATTCCCCTATCACAGCTTTAGAAACAATGTCAAATTCCAGAATTCGCAAGTTGCGAGAATTTCTCGAAGTAGTGTCGCCAGTGCTATCGGGATTGTCGATCGCACTTTGAATGAACGCATAAAGTTTGTTCCCTTCGAGGGCCACGGCTTCAAATCCGCGATTGCTACGACGCTGAGCATATACCTCTGGCAATACTTCTGTACCGAAAGTACCTGCGGCAAAATCATTAGCCGTGCCAGCAGGAGCCGTAGCCGTACCTTTAGGAATGAAGCGATCGAGCAGTTTGCCATTGACATCAAACTGGTAAATCGCAGGACGGTACTCATCTACCATCCAGTAGTTACCATTGTCATCAACGACAAGCCCTTCTAGATCGGCTCCGAGAGATTTATTGGCAATGGGTTTACCATCAAGATCGACTGCTACTTCATCGGTGTAGGCTGTTCCACCTGCACCTGCTTGCAAGTTTGGCAGACCTGTAAGCTTAGTTGTGCCATCCTTTTCAAACAAGCCTGTTCTCTTAGTGATGACGATCGCGCCTGTAGTGCGATTAAGCTCAAAGCTGACAATTTCTGGCTGAAAATCG
>JBBRQX010000115.1:0-7559 GCA_038225745.1 Pseudanabaenales cyanobacterium
CGATAATTCTTCCGCAGCAAGTCCTACCAGAGGTTTAACTGGTGGAACCAATAATCTAACAGCTGAGCTTGGATTCAAACCAATTGATTCTTTTAAGCTTCGTCTGATCTATAGTCGCAGCAACATCGCTGGAAATGGTGGACGTGTTGGTGGTTCTCCATCTTTACAAGCTACTACGATCCCTGGCTTTGACAATGGGCAGTCTGATATTTTTGTAGCTAACTTTGATTGGTTAGTCACTAAAGGCTTTGGTCTATTTGGGCGTTATGGATATGGAACCACTAACCTCAATAAAACTGGTGGCGGTTCCGCTAGTGTCAATCAGTATACTTTCCAAATTGGAGCGGCTTTCCCTGACCTGTTCAAAGAATGTGCTCAAGCTACGATTTCCTTTGGAGTACCTTACAAGTTTGGAGATAGCAGCAACGTGCTAGCTTCTGGCAGAGGTAATGATGGTACACAGTCCGACCTTGAATTGTCTTACATCTATCCTCTAACCAAGAACATCACCTTGGTTCCCTCTGCTTATTACATCTTTAGTCCTAATAACTTCAGCAGCAATCCAACTGTGTTTGTTGGCAACTTGCAAGCAGTGTTTAGCTTCTAACCAGAAGTTGTAAACCTACAAAAACAGAAGGATACGCATTGCGTATCCTTCTGTTTTTACGTGCAAGTATACAAGACTAATCAATTATTTAACAATACATTTCTTTGAAGGTATGAATGCATTCTGATGGGGTGACAACGAGTAGCCAGCAGTTCTCATTATAAAAATTGGGTTCATAATCTAAAATAAGAAATATCTCTGAGCCATTGGCAACACTGACGCAGGTTCGCAAGTTAACAATTCACCATCAGCTCTCACTTCATAGGTTTCTGAATCAACTTCCATATGTGGTAAAGCATCATTCAGCTTCATATCGAGTTTACTAATATTTCGCGTACCCTTGACCGCAAGCACCTGTTTTTTCAGGCCTAATTGATTAGGAACATCGCGTTCCATCCCAATTTGTGACATAAAAGTGAAAGATGTTTGCGCGATCGCACCGCCATAACTGCCAAACATCGGACGCATATAGACAGGCTGCGGTGTGGGAATACTGGCATTTGCATCGCCCATTTGTGACCAAGCAATAAAGCCACCCTTAATCACCATTTCAGGCTTCACACCAAAAAAAGCTGGTGACCACAGGCAGAGATCGGCGATTTTGCCAACTTCGATAGAGCCGACATATTCTGAAATACCATGAGTAATCGCAGGATTAATCGTATATTTCGCAATATATCGCTTAGCGCGAAAATTGTCAGCACGAGTCGCTTCGGGGCTAGAGAGAATACCGCGCTGCACCTTCATTTTGTGCGCCGTTTGCCATGTGCGAATAATAACTTCACCGACTCTTCCCATTGCTTGCGAGTCAGAAGAAATCATACTGAATGCACCGAGATCGTGAAGAATATCTTCGGCGGCGATCGTTTCGCGACGGATGCGGGATTCGGCAAAAGAGACATCTTCGGGAATGTTAGGATCAAGATGGTGACAGACCATCAGCATATCGAGATGTTCGTCTAAAGTATTTAGAGTGTAAGGGCGGGTGGGATTTGTGGATGAGGGAAGCACATTTGCTTCACCGCAAACTTTGATGATGTCGGGAGAGTGACCGCCGCCAGCCCCTTCTGTATGGTAGGTGTGGATGGTGCGCCCTTTGAAAGCTGCGATCGTATCTTCCACAAAACCCGCTTCATTAAGTGTGTCTGTATGGATGGCGACTTGAATATCGTAATTCTCGGCTACGCTCAGACAGTTATCAATCGTGGCAGGATTTGTTCCCCAGTCTTCATGAAGTTTGAGCTTGATCACACCAGCTTCGACCTGCTCAATCAGCCCTTCGGGTTGACTGCAATTGCCTTTACCCGCAAAGCCTATATTCACAGGAAATGCATCGGAAGCCTGAAGCATACGGCTGATATTCCAAGGGCCAGGCGTACAAGTAGTGGCGTTGGTTCCAGTGGCTGGCCCCGTGCCGCCGCCGATCATAGTTGTTATGCCAGATGCGATCGCAACTTCGATTTGCTGTGGACAGATGAAATGGATATGGGTATCGACACCACCTGCGGTGAGAATGCGACCTTCTCCTGCGATGACTTCCGTACCTGGCCCGATAATGATATTCACATTGTCCTGAATATAAGGATTTCCTGCCTTACCGATCGCAACAATTTTGCCATCTTTAATGCCCACATCCGCCTTGACTACGCCCCACCAATCAAGAATTAAGGCATTCGTAATCACGAGATCTACGGCTCCATTGGCATTAGTAATCGGCGATTGTCCCATGCCATCGCGAATTACTTTACCACCTCCAAATTTTACTTCATCGCCGTAGGTGGTATAGTCACGCTCCACTTCAATAAATAATTCAGTATCGGCTAATCGGACGCGATCGCCAACCGTGGGACCATAGGTTTCCGCATAAGCGCGGCGAGACATTCTGTAACTCATTAGCTTAATTCTCCAATTTGCCTTCAACTAAAGCATTAAATCCATAAATCTCACGACTGCCCACATAGGGAACCAGATTTATTTCTTTCTCATCCCCCGGCTCAAAACGGATCGAAGTACCCGCAGGAATATCAAGGTGTGTGCCTTTCGCGCGATCGCGATCAAATATTAAGGCGCGATTCGTTTCATAGAAGTGATAATGCGAACCGATTTGAATCGGGCGATCGCCTGAATTTCCAACTTTGAGCGTAATTACTTCGCGTCCAGCATTCAATTCAATTTCACCGTCTGGGGTAATTATTTCACCAGCAATCATAGTTTTATCTCCATTGTTAACTTAATTAGGATGTGGTGCTTCGCACCACATCCTAGATGTTTAGAATCTGAGCAGCAGTTAAATCTAATTCAGGAAAAGTCTGAGAAATAATTTTGTCATCTCCAGCAAATTTAGTTGTTTGATATTTACCATTTTCATCTAATAAATTGACAAAAACTGTCTGTACTTTAGGATTACCTAAAAAATTACGGCTAGCGATCGCTAAATAATCAACAATCCAATATTCAGAGATACCGATGCGTTCGTATTCTTCAAACTTGTCAATATAATCATCCTCCCATTTGGTAGAAGTCACCTCAACAGCCAACTGAATTTTTTCACGCAATCCTTTATAATCACTGCGATTAGAACGCCAGATTTTCGCATCAATTACGCTTAAATCAGGTACACGACCGCGTTCATTCCTATCTTTATCGAGAGTCACTATGGGAATTGATCTTTTGATTACAAAGTTAAGAGATAATCGCTCAACTTCTCGATAAAAACGTCTGTCGATAAATTCGCCAACGTCATCATGGTTGCGTGTAAATGCCATTTTACAAATCTCAACTAGCTCGCCGTCAATAAGTTCGTAATGTCCATTTTCAGGATAAATTCGTAGAAATTGTTCAAAGGTTAGTTTTGGCTCTAGCTCTGTTTCTACTTGTTCGTTTTGGGTTGTCGCGATCGCAATCATCTTAAACCTCCATAAAGTATTTGGAAATTAATTAACGAATTGGTTGATGAACTGTAACCAGTTTAGTACCATCAGGAAAAGTTGCCTCCACTTGCACATCATGAATCATTTCAGAAATGCCTTCCATCACATCTTCACAGGTGAGTAAAGTTGCGCCGTAAGACATTAACTCAGCAACTGTGCGACCTTCTCTTGCTCCTTCCATGATTTCGGCAGTAATAAAGGCGATCGCTTCAGGATAATTTAATTTCAGCCCTTTAGCTTTGCGGCGCTCAGCTAACAGAGCCGCCGTAAAAATCAGTAATTTATCTTTTTCTTGAGGCGTTAGCTGCATGGATAGTTACCAAACTCTCGGTACACAAATTGGTCTATTTCTATAGGATACACGCAAAAGCTGCCAAATCTGCTGAAACCATCTACGCGCATCACTAGAAGAGTTGCCACGATAACGACAGACTAAACCGAAGATTGATCGCGTTACTCCTGATGTCCCTTGATAGTTGCCATCTTCCCAAGTAGAACGAATCTGACTAACTAACTCAGGTTCAACCTGAGCACCAACAAAAATAAAACTCGCGGCGATCGCATATTCATTCAACCCGTTAGGACTCTGCAAAGTTTCAGGATTTCCATTGAGATATTGTCGATCGATCCATAAAGGCATTTGATCACGCCATACCTCTGTATGCGATCGCCAATTACCACTGACAAACTTCTCGCCACGAGCCGTGCGCCCAAATCTGACTATTTCCCACATGGTGCAGGTTGCAGACGGGGCTAGCTCAATCCTTGTAGTCTGTCGATATTGCGACTCGGCAAATGCGATCGTTTCTTGAGGAAACCATTCTAAACTTGCACCTTCGTCGATGCGAATATGGATATTTTGCAAAGATTCCGCACCAGTGCTGCGGTAGATTTTACTAGCTGTAGCAGTGGTGAGCAGCGCTTGGGTATTGGCATGGAGATGTATTCTTGCTATTAGGCGATCGCCACCAACTAAACCACCTGCGGTATGTAAGAGAATGCAATGACAAACTTCTTCCCCTTCAGGATAAAATGATCGCTGAATTTTATAAGGAGCGATTGTGTAGCTATGAATTAACTGTGTTGATAATTTTTTTCTGCTAAATTCTAACTCTAATTCTCCAGTCCACGAAGCACGCATATTAATACTCAAATAAATATTCAGTTGGGAATTGATTTAGTTTGCGAATTCCATAATTTTATGCATTAATTTATACAATTTATGTAACAGCTATATGTTGTCAAAATAATTAGAAATTATTTCTCAAACATAGAGATTTTCATTATAAAACCAATTTTATAATTTAGAATTGCTGACTTAAATGATCCTAAATTACCAGACAGAGACGCTATTGGTAAAATCGATTAAGTCCCCAATTCTACTTAATTCCAAGCTCTTTTTTATTTTTGCTATTACTATTTTTTTTCTCTCATTTATGAATTATTCAGATTAATGCGATCGCATTGTGTTTTGTATAAGACATGACAGATTGTAAAGAAAAAGTAACGCAGTATGATTTGAATCGATGGAATTTGGTTGAAATTTGCAAGGTGTGCAGGTTTTTTAAATCTGTATTGATCGAGTTCTATTTTACTTGTTCTTTTATAACTCTTAGAAAGATTTTATGCCGAAGACGCTATTCAAGGTTGATCTCACTAAGCCAATGAGTGAGCAAGAGTTACCTGGTCATAATCGCTGGCATCCAGACATCCCAGCCATCGCTTCTGTTAACCCTGGTGATGTATTCCGTATTGAATGCAAAGACTGGACTGATGGACAGATCAAGAATAATGATAGCGCCGACGACATTCGCGATGTTGATTTGTCAATTGTTCATGTGCTGAGCGGTCCTATTTGGGTTAACGGCGCAGAGCCTGGAGACATCCTTGTCGTCGATCTTGTTGACATGGGTGCGCTTCAAGGTGATGAATGGGGCTTTACTGGCATCTTTGATCAAAAAAATGGTGGCGGTTTTCTGACTGATCACTACCCTGATCCTGCTAAAGCTATTTGGGATCTCCAAGGTATTTACGCTACTTCAAGACATATTCCTGGTGTCAAGTTCGCGGGTATTACTCACCCAGGACTGATTGGCTGTGCGCCTTCCCACGAGCTACTTGCTAAATGGAACAAGAGAGAGACTGAGTTGGTTAATAGCAAACCAGATCTTCGCACCTACGGAGCTGGCATCAATATAGATGGAGTGCCAGTATTGGCAGCACTGCCTAATCCATTAAATGCAGTTCTCGGTACTTTGCCTCAGTCTGAATACGCTCGTGTTGCGGCTGAAGCGGCTCGGACTATTCCTCCTCGTGAGCATGGTGGCAACTGCGATATCAAAAACCTTTCTAGAGGTACTCGCATCTACTTCCCAGTATATGTGGAAGGCGCGAAGCTATCAATGGGAGATATTCACTTTTCTCAAGGAGATGGAGAGATATCTTTTTGCGGCGCTATCGAAATGTCTGGCTTCATTGACATTCATGTCGATATCATCAAAGGTGGTGTTGACAAGTATGCCATGGTCAATCCGATTTTCAAGCCAGGTCCTGTAGAACCTCATTATTCAGAGTTCTTGGTATTTGAAGGAATCTCGGTAGATGAGTTTAGTGGTAAGCAGTACTTTATGGATGTTCATATCGCCTACCGTCAAGCTTGTTTGAACGCGATCGCCTATCTCAAAAAGTTTGGATACACAGGCGAGCAGGCTTATCTACTGCTTAGTTGTGCGCCTGTAGAAGGGCGAGTGAGTGGTATTGTAGACATTCCCAATGCCTGCTGTACCCTTGCAATCCCAACTGCCATCTTTGACAAAAACATTCTTCCAGTTTAAGGATTTTAAAGTAAATATGCCTCTTTACGAATTTAGATGCGAAGAATGTGATGTTTTTGATGTGTGGCGACCGATGGCTGAATCTAGCGACCCTGCTTATTGTCCAGAATGCAATGAGCAAGGCAAACGGATTTTTTCGCCGCCAATGACTCTATCTAGGTCACAGGTAGCGAAGAAAGTAAGTTCGGAGCCTAATCTCGTCAGAGTTGAACGAGAGCCAAAAACTCCTAGAGTCCAACACCATTCAGGATCTCGTCCTTGGATGGTCGGACATTAGAGTTAAAAAAAGTTCTAAATTGTTCGGTGTGAGTGTTAAAGCAATTAAGGAGAATTTCGGTAAATGAAGCTAAATAAACCCAACGATGATCAGAGTGGAATTACTCGTCGTCGATTTATCAAGTATGGAACCATTGCTGCTGCTAGTAGCGTTATGGTTGCTTGTGGTCAAGGCGGTGGACCTGCACCCACCACTACTGGCGGTACAGCGACTGCACCTGCCGCAGATGGCAAGAAAGGGATTAAGGTTGGTGTATTGTACTCCACCACTGGCTCGATCGCAATTGTCGAAAAGTCATTGCAAGATGCAACTTTCCTAGCGATCGAGCAAATCAACGAAGGTAAAGGACCTTGGGCTGGTAAGCAAGGTATCAGTGGACAAAAGATTGAAATGGTTGTTGTCAATCCAGACTCTAACTGGGATTTGTACAACCAAATGTCCAAGCGTTTGATTGATGAAGACAAGGTTGTTTGTGTACTTGGATGTTACACCTCAGCTAGTCGTAAGTCAGTGCTTCCTGTTTTTGAAGAGAAAAACAGCTTGCTCTACTATCCTGTCTACTACGAAGGAAACGAATGTAGCTCGAACGTTTTCTACACTGGTGCTGCACCAAACCAACAAATTACTGATTCAATTCCTTATTGCATCAAGAACTTTGGTAAAAAAGGTTTCTTCATCGGATCTGACTACATTTATCCGAAAGAAAGCAATCGTATCGCCAAGGCTGAGCTAGTCAACGGTGGCGGTGAAGTTGTCGGTGATGAATATGCAGCACTCGGTACAACTGAATTCATCACAATTATCAACAAGATCAAGCAAGCCAAGCCTAACTTCATCTTGAGCAATCTAGTTGGTGACAGTATTCCCGCTTTTTACAAGCAACTTAAGGATGCTGGGGTCACTTCCAAGGA
>JBBRQX010000116.1:0-7520 GCA_038225745.1 Pseudanabaenales cyanobacterium
CAAATTCAAGAACTATTGATTTAAAATCTATAGTACTTAATTTATCGAATTTGCAATAAATTGAATAGTATAGAGCATTTAAAATAGTAGTCTTGCCAGAGCCATTTTCTGCGATTAGAATAACTGCTTCCTTCTCAAAAGGGATTTTTATATCCTTAAAACCAAATAATCCATCAATCGAGAAAGACTTTAGTTGACTTGAATTTAAATGTTCGCCTAAGAGCATATGTTTAATTTTGGGTAGGTAATGCAGTTTAGATAAATCAACATGGGCTAAGTTTACTTAACTCTTCTGTTTATTTTGATTACTTATTGACTATTCAACCACATCTAAGTAAACACTTTTTTCAGCGCATCGAATAACAATCTTACCCGATAAGTCATAGGACATCTCTTAAGTTGACGTAACAAATTTACAGGATCGTGCCAAAATTTAATCAACATTTTAAAAAAATTTCCTATGAAACGCATTACCCTGCTTGGCTCCACTGGCTCGATTGGTACACAAACACTAGATATCGTGGCGGAATATCCTGAAAAATTTCAGGTGGTGGGAATGACCGCAGGGAATAATATCGATCTGCTTGCCCGACAAATTCGCCAGTTTCAGCCCGAAATTGTGGCGATCGCTAGTCAAACTAAACTCGCAGAACTAAAAGAGGCGATCGCTGATCTCGCTGTGAAGCCGATCTTGTTAGCAGGAGCCAAGGGCGTGGAAACTGTTGCCGCCTATGGAGATTCTGAGGTGGTAGTAACGGGGATCGTCGGTTGTGCGGGACTATTGCCAACGATCGCCGCCATTAAAGCGGGTAAAAATATTGCACTGGCGAATAAAGAGACTTTAATCGCAGGTGGTGAAGTGGTCGTGCCACTGATGAAAAAACATGGCGTGAAATTATTGCCTGCGGATTCTGAACATTCGGCAATTTTTCAGTGTTTGCAAGGAGTTCCAGAGGGCGGACTGCGGCGGATTATTCTTACGGCTTCGGGTGGTGCATTTCGCGATCGCCCCACAGAGGATCTCGCATCAGTCACCGTCGCCGATGCCCTGAAACATCCTAACTGGGCGATGGGTAAAAAGATCACGATTGACTCAGCAACTTTGATGAATAAGGGCTTAGAAGTCATCGAAGCCCATTATCTCTTTGGTGTGAGTTATGACCAGATCGAGATCGTGATTCATCCCCAAAGTATTATTCATTCGCTGATCGAATTGGAAGACACTTCAGTATTAGCCCAACTTGGCATTCCTGATATGCGTTTGCCCTTGCTCTATTCCCTGTCCTATCCCGATCGCGTGCCAACACAATGGGAACGCCTCGATCTCGTCAAATGTGGCACGCTCACCTTCTGCGCCCCCGATCATCAAAAGTATCCTTGCATGGAGCTAGCCTATGCCGCAGGTCGTGCGGGTGGAACCATGCCTGCGGTGCTGAATGCTGCTAATGAGCAGGTAGTAGAACTATTTTTGCAAGAGAGAATTCGCTATGTCCAGATTGCGGATTTGATTAAACATGTATGCGATCGGCATAATTGTGTTTCTAAGCCAGAGCTTGAAGATATTCTCGAAGCTGATAAATGGGCGAGAAATACTGTGATTGAGCAAGTGATGGCGATCGCATAAAGAAGAAGGATGATACGCAATGCGTATCATCCTTCTTCTTTATACATGGTCTAGGATCAAGTATTTTCGGTTGAGCTTCTGCTTTGCAAAGATATTTCTCCTGCGAATTTCACGGCTTCTTGCACGCGAATTAATGGGATATTATGCGATCGCGCCAAGATCGCACAGTCCTCATATTCTGGTTGCACCGTACAAAATCCATCCCGCCAAGCAATCTTCACTCTCGCTTTGCCATATTCTGTTTCTACTTCATAGATTTCTCGATAAAGGATTTTCCGCTCTTGCAAACGGGATCTAATGCCGAGTGTAGTAGTTTCCCGAAAGAGAACTTGCTCACATATAGATTGGCGATCGCATGGACAAATAACGGTAAGCAAAATCCCACTGCGAGATTTTTTCATGCCGATCGCTTGAGTGTAGACATCAAGCGCCCCATGTTTCAGTAGTTCTTTCATGGTGTAAGCGATCGCCTGAGCGGTCATGTCATCGACTTGGGTTTCTAAAACGGCGATCGTTTCATTATTTAGATAAGGTTCTTTCCCAAGGGAAAGAACCTTATCTAGTTCTAGACTTTTTTTTTGCTCTTGCCAACCCACAACCGCAAAGCATTGGGAATTTCTAAATCCTGCGTACCTGCACCTAGTCCCACTTTTTTAATTTTCATTAAGGGAACTTCACCAAACTTTTCGCACAGGGTAACGGCGATCGCCGCCCCTGTCGGTGTGACTAATTCTTTTCTGATGCCATTGTCAAAAATGCTAACTTCATGCATTTCCCATAATTTCAATGTCGCAGGGGCTGGAACAGGCATCTTGCCATGATCGCAATCCACATAACCACCACCCGCAGGTAAAGCTGAGCAATAGATTTTCTCAACTTTTAGCCAAGCAAATCCCGCACAAGTACAGACAATATCCACGATCGCATCGATCGCCCCCACTTCATGAAAATGAACAGCTTCAGGCGCAATTCCATGTACTGCTCCTTCCGCGATCGCTAGTTCTTGAAAAGTTGCCAAACTCCAAACTTCAACCTGTTTTGGTAATTTCGCATCACGAATGATTTTTTGAATATCAGGTAAGTGGCGATGAACTTGATGAGAATGTGTGTGGCTATGGGAATCATGAGTATGATCTTCATGACTATGGGAATGAACATGCTCAGCATGGGAATGCGGCTGTTCCGATACAACTGTGGGCGGCTCAGCGCCGCTATAGTTCAGTAATTCTACATGCATTTTGGTGGCTTCAATACCGCCACGATGAACGGATTCTGTCCATAGCTTAACTTCGCGATCGAGTCCTAATTTGTGAACAATATCTCGTAAATACTCTAAAGGGACACCCGCACTCACTAGCGCACCCAGACACATATCGCCTGCAATTCCTGTCGGACAATCCAAATATGCAATGCTTCCCATCTTCATCTCGACAAAGTTTACTTAAATCCTACTCCCTTCCCAGTATTAAAATCCAAAGATTAACGTGGCGGCGCGGAGCGCCGCAACGTTAATCTTTCACTGGCAAGAGAGTGTCATTAACATCAATTTGGGCTTGAGCATTGCGTTGCCAGCGATCGCGTTTAATCCTTCGCAGCGCTGAACCTGTAAAATGCTGATCCCATTCCTGATCGGTCATATTTACTAAATCTTCTAATTTAGGATCAACATTATGAGGAAAAGGTTGAAAATCAGACTCTAAGGTTTCTTGAGCAAAACGCTGATTCCAAGGACAAACGTCTTGGCAAATGTCACAACCTGCCACCCAATTTTGTAAATTCGCCGCGATCGCATCGGGAATCTGTTCAGCCTTATTCTCAATCGTGTGAAAAGCAATACAGCGATTAGCATCTACCACAAAAGGCTGCGCGATCGCCCCTGTCGGACAAGCATCAATGCAGCGCGTACATGTACCGCAATGATCGGTATGGGGGTGATCAGGTTCTAATTCTAAATTAGTCAGCACTTCGCCCAAAAACAACCAAGAACCGTAGTCTCGCGTAATCACATTGCTATGTTTACCAATCCAACCGATTCCTGCTCTCTGAGCAAAAGCTTTTTCAGCGATCGGCCCCGTATCAACATAGTAACGCGCCTGAATTCCATCCCCTTGCGCCGTTAGCCAACTTGCCAAAGCTTTGAGCTTCTTCGTCAAAACCTTGTGATAGTCACGCCCCCAGCCATAGCGCGAGATTTTACCAACATCGCGATCGCCTAAATGCTGATGCGGAGTGTAATAATTTAGCGCCACACAAATGACTGACTTGACCCCTGCCATTACTTCCGTAATATCTTGCCGCTTCGGATTTGTCATCCAAGCCATATCCGCTTGATATCCTAGTGCTAGCCATTCCTGCAAGCGTTCCGCCTCAATCCCAGACTCTGCTTTAGCAATACCAACTTTGGTGAAACCGAGGGCGATCGCTTTCTCTTGAATTGCTAATTTAATTTCTTCTTTGCTTAGTGCCATTAACTAACCACCACCCAACCAACCAAAAAATCCACCTTTCTTATCATTCTTAGGTTCTGTTTTTGATGTACTGGAGTTTGTGCCAATAACTTGCTCAATATACTGTTTAGCTATAGGTTCATCAGGATTGAGTTTTAATGCTTGCTGAAAACTTACTTTCGCCATGCCTGATAATTTCTGATTCATGTAAACAAAGCCCAGCAAAGCATGACATTTGCTACTATTGCAATCAACTTGGATCGCATTACGCAGTTCTTTTAAAGCTAAAGCCCATAATTGTTGATTAATATAGCTTTCAGCTTGGTAAATACACTGACTAAGCGAACTGTTATTATTTGGATTACTAGCCTGATTTGGAGCTTTGGCAGCAGTATTACGCAAAGGTGCTTGAGACTCACTTCGCATTTGATAACTATTACCCGCGCTATTGCGATAAGTCGAACTATCTCTATTAAGCCCTGTATTACCAACTTGAATGGTAGTGTCATCACTGCTGGACTTCGATGGAGGGGAAGAACTTGCGATTGAGTTACTTGGCAAATGTTTGTAACCCTCTTTCAGCAAGATATGTACTAAATTCAGTTCACTTAATAAGGCAATATTTTCTAAGGCATTTTCGAGATCATGATACTGAACTTTGGCAATTTCTCGAATCGTTTGTTCATAATTGATAGTCTCAGTACAAGTTAAGTATTTTTTGGCAAGGTCTGATTGCGGCGCAAATTTTTGATTGCGTTTCATCAAACGTTTACCAAGCAGTTTTAGGATTGCTGAATATTCTGTTCGTTCTCGTTCTTGGGACAGCACATTGTAAGCGGGATTAACCAGCTTAGATAGGTATTGAGTAGCTACTTGTTTTTCAGAATGCGATCGCCCATGAATATCAGGATGTAAGCATTTGGCAATCAAAAGATATTGTTTACGCACGAGGGAAGCTTCGGCTGTCAGTGGTAAACCGAGTACAGCATAGTAATCATTAAAGTCATATTGACCGATGCCACGATCTATACGAAATGTTTTTGGGGTTTCCACTGTTCATCCTCTGCGCTTAGCTACCCAAACAAAAACTTTCAGGTTTTAAAAGATTTTAAATCAGATTAATCAATAATAGCTTACCCGCTATTGCCTCTAATGTAGTCGCAATACTTACATATTTTCTACAGATAAAACAGTAAAAATTCAGGAGCATGGCAATTTTCAATCGCCTTAACAAGGGGCTTAAGCCCCTTGCCTGTTCAAGTCGCTTTACTTACGAGAAATATCAATTTTCGATTGGGGTTTCGATGGGAGCAATATAGAAACTACTGATAATCGCGATCGCCAGCCACCATAGTAATTGCACCTGCGGACGATACCAAACTGTATCGACTAAGCCATGCACGATCATGCCCACAAGTGTAGCGATCGCCGCGATAATCCATAAGCCACTAGAGTCGCGATCGCTTCTCAATCGATTTAGAGCAATCCATGCTTGACGAAAAATCGTAAAAATCATCCAGCCATAGCAAATTAAGCCGATAATTCCTGTCTCGACTGTTATTTCTAACGGAACTGAATAAGTTCCTAAAGCGCTATAACCCGATCGCTGATAGAGCGGATAGACTTGGTTAAAAGCTTTATTGCCAGGTCCAATTCCCAAAATCGGCTTGGCTTTAATCATATTTAATACCGATATCCAAACATTTACTCGAAAAGCATTGCTACTATCTTCGGTTCCAAAAATACTGCCAACCCGTTTGCGAAGTGTCGGTACGAGACTTGTCCCCAAGGCGATCGCCCCTGCTGTACCAGCAAAAACACTGGGAAAAGTCCAACTCGGCAAGCGCTTGCCCCACCAATAGACTAATAGCAGTACTAACGTAAAACTCTCAGCCGCGATCCCCATCAGTCCACCGCGACTTTGAGACTGAGTGATGCAAAATGCTCCCAATATCGCCGTAATTATACCCAAAGCCTTCATCCCCCAATTGCGCCAATGGATCGCCGCGATTACTCCTAATGGCAATGCTGGCATTAAGTATCCTGCAAACAAATTGGGATTGCCCAAAAAACTATAGACTCGCGTAACGCCTGCGGTCTCGGAAGTGGGATCTGTCCATGTCGCTAGTTCGGGTGCGCCGAGATACCATTGCTGCACGCCATAGGCACTGGCTACTAAGGCTGTAATTAAATAGGCTCCGATCAAAATTGATCGCCAACCTAAACGCATCAATCGGCTCAGTGACACGAACGCCAACATATATATAGTTAACTTCACCATGCCATCGGCGGCGGCTACGCGCACAGGTGATAGCAATGTGGCAACTAAGGCGATCGCCCAATAACTAATTAAAGGTAAATGTATCGGTGTCCAAATTGGTACGGTTTGATCTTCAGAGTCGCGGCGATCGCTTAGCCAGAGCATTAACCACGCGATCGTTACCGCCGCGCCAATTAAGCCAGTTTGAGCATTTTCTAAAAATGGCAAAGTTGCTAGCATCACCACTAACAAACATCCCAAAAATCTCGCCCCAACTAGAGAGCTACCATCTCGCCACAACTGTAAGGGACTAATTACCCGCAAAAATCCAGCTTGAAAGTTGTGCAACCATGATTGCAAAAATTGGGAAATTGGTAGTTTTAGCTTAGAATTCATATAGAAATTAGGAATGATTGATGTTGTTGGTAATTGGCAACGCAACCAAAAGCCAAGTTGGTACTAAGCAAGTCTACAACTGAATGAATGATGGAAAAACTAAATTCGGCAGAAGCTTACAACGATCGCGGCATGGAACGCGCCGAAAATGAAGATTTCACTGGGGCGATCGCCGACTATACTGCTGCGATCGCCCTTGATCCTGAGTATGCCGAAGCCTATTACAATCGCGCCTACGATCGCTCTGAAATTGAAGATTATGCTGGTGCGATTACTGACTATAACAAAGTTATTGAACTCGCTCCTGATGCTGCACCTGCCTATTTCAATCGCGGTTTGGCAAAGGCAAAACTTGGCGATGCAGAAGGGGCAAATACTGACTGTGAATATGCTAAAGGGTTAGGACTGTAAAGAAGAGACGAAGTTTTAGGCTATACTTTGGCTATACAATCCTGTAAACAATTATGTTTGTTAAAGTGCAAAAGTGGGGCAACAGCCAAGGGATTAGATTGAGCAAAGAGATACTGGCTCAAGCAAACATTTTGGTTGGGGATGAGCTAGAAATCTTGACTACACAGGATCATATCGTCATTAAACCAACTCGTAAAATTCGTGGAAAGTACAAGATCGAGGATTTGGTTGCCAAACTACCTCACGACTACCAGACTGAAGAGTTGGATTGGGGAGTACCTGTAGGTCTGGAAGTTTGGTAAATGTCTAACTACATTCCTAAAAAAGGTGATTTCGTGATCATCACTTTCGATCCACAATCAGGACATGAACAGAAAGGTAG
>JBBRQX010000117.1:0-7486 GCA_038225745.1 Pseudanabaenales cyanobacterium
AGGACATAAAACCCAAAACCTAACTGCGGCGCGTCGCGCCGCATTTATTTTTTGGGTTTTGGTTTGTCTTAAATACAAGCGGCGACAGGTAGCTATTTTCAAGACATGTTAAAAAAACTATGGTTTTGGGTAATATCCTGCTTGTTAGAAACAGAGCAACTACATACTCAAAAAGTTGCCAAAGACATTGAGACCCAGTTAGGTCTAAGGTGAGGATAAGTCATGAAAGCAGTGCGATTAAATCTTGAAGATAGACAGGCTTGGCAGAAATTACAGCATGTTTTGACTAGTCTTGCTTCCGACTACATGGATCTAGTAGCGGCTGAGCAAACTGAATTTAAGTTTGAGCAGCAAGTTCTATCCATTGCTTTTACGCTGATTACTTCTGCGATAAATCGCGATCGCCTTAATGAATTTACTCAAACTATTGATCGCTATTTCAATCGTCTGCAATTGATTGGAGTGCGGCGCGTCGAATGGGAATTTTATGTAATTGGGGAAGCTGCACCATTCTTAGTACAGGGACGCGACATTCCCTTGATCGAGGCTCCTGCGCGTTTACCTCAAAATGCGATTGCCCGTGATACTGCTAAGCGATCGCCTGTTCGGAATATCAAAGAGAGTTCTCTAAGCAAATCAAGAGCTAGGAATCTAGTTCACCGTGTGCGCGGCTGGTTAGTCGATCCTAAAACGCTACAAGCAGCGCAAACCGTCAGCCGCATTGCGATTCGCGATCCTAAAGGTGTATTAGATGCAGTGCGAATTAATGCGATCGCCAAGTTTAATGACACAATCCAGTGGGTTGACACTTTCCCTTGGGAAGCTTGGACAAAGGAAAAATCTCAACAAATCAAACGTCGCCACCAACTCAATTTAGTGCGATCGATAATTGAAGATTTACTGATTGTAGGCGTGATGGTAATTGCAGCTTTATGGCTGATTGAGTCGCTATCTGGACCAACATTTAACTTGGCACTTCTGCCAAAACAACATCACGATAGCAACATGACTAGCGCTCAATATCGTTGTGGCAATCCCGCTATATCCCTGAAAAACTATGTCTGTCTAGGTCAGGGGATGCGTTATAACCAAGTAGCCAGCATCTTAGGTACTGAGGGTAAGCCATTGGGAATTGATCGCAAGTTTGGCGATCGCGCTGTGATCATTAGTTGGTCAAGCCCAGACTTAAGCATGAATGCCACATTTGTAAATGACAAATTAGTTTCAAGAGCCTATCGACAACTTACTTCAAGTAAATAAAGTAGAAAAAGCTTGCTTCGCGAGCATATCGACATAAAATACAAAAAAGCTCGCATTGCGGGCTTTTTTGTATAGTTCATAGGAAACTTGTTTTGAAACGATCGCTTAAAATCTTAGGCTGTTTGAATCTGCTATCAATGCTTGCGATCGTCGTGACAATATCACCTGCGATCGCTGCCAAACCCAGCCCCAAATCAACTCAAGCTGATAAATTTGCCGCCGATGAATATCGCCAGATGGGACTTACCTATCGCAAACAAGAGCGCTTTGAAGAATCAATCGCCGCTTTACAAAAATCAGTTGCCCTCGATCCGCAAAATCTCGATGGCAGAATTATTCTCGGCTGGACGCAGCATCTTGCCAAAAAAGATACCGATGCAGCAACATCACTTTGGGAAGCAATTTATCGATCGCCAACATCACTACAAGCATTTAATGCGATCGGGATTGTTTATTTAGTGCGCGGCGATCTGCCGCAATCTGTCCTTTTGCATAGTTGGGCAGCAATGCTCAAAACCGATAACGAAATCGCTCACTACAATCTCAGCTTGGCTTATCAACGGCTCAAGCAATACGATCTCGCGATCGCCTATGCTCAAAGAGCGATCAAACTCGAACCCAATAACCCTCATCCTTTTGTGGCTAGTGCGATCGCGCAATGGACATCAGGCGATCGGCTCAATGCCAAAAAAATATTTCGCGAGGCGATCGGTGTTGACGTGAGATATCGCAGCCCTGAATTTCTAAACTTTCTGAACGAAGCAGGTTTTAGCAACGAGCAAATTCAAACCGCCCAACAAGTTTTAGCCAGCTTATCTTCACAGTGACTTCCAAAACGAAGCTTGATGCTTATCAAGCGATCGCCGTGCTTAAACTGTGGATATATACTAATAAGCTGATCGGCATTTAAGACGCATATCAAAAACCAGAAGATGATTGTGCCGCGCTTCGCGCGGCACAATCATCATGCAACTTAAAAGCCCATCAGCTTAACACCTTAAATATCTATATACTTGACGATAGGAAGTATCTAAAATCTTCGTTAAGTCCGACTTTTGGTGATTTGTCAATTTGTGAATTTATTCCTAAATTTGTGGGGCTTAGTTTCCAAGATGGGCGAAGTGCTGCTATTCGTGAGTTTCGGGCATGGGTCAAGAGCTTGGGAGATATTTCACCCGATCGCGTGAGGTAAAGAGCGAATAGATTCCAGTAATCTCTTGATCAATGAAGCCTTAAACTGACTGTACCCAGCGCCACAAGTGCTGGGTTTTTATTTGCCAAAAATTTATAAAAAAAAGGAGTCGCTTAGCGACTCCTTTTTTTTATCCCAAAATTGCCACGCTAAAAAATAGCAAATCCACAAAGATTGTGCCTAATACTGCGCCACCAAATGCCCAGTAGCCGAGATCGGGCGATCGCATGGCTCTATTTCCCGCGATCAAAAGTAATGCTGCTAAAATGCAAGCCCAAGTCATTCCCCAAGGCGTTTCTACTAAAGTTAAAGCATTTTTTAAAATTGGTTGAGCAAGGCTAGTATCTGCTTCTACTTGCATCAAGGCTTGCCAGTGTGGGAATAGATGCGCGATGTAGAAATAGAAATCTGTGATAGTTGTGCCGATCAGCGAGCCGATATAAAACCAACCACCGACTCGGTGCGAATCATGACGAGTTGCCCAGATTGCCCAAGGCAATGCTAAAGCCTCAACAGGGACATGATATGCAGGTTCCCAACGCAACCAGCCCCAATAGAGAGACCCACATAACCAAGTTAGGCTAAAACCCCAAATTAGGCTACCCCAAAGTTTGGACTTTGGTGATTCTTGGAGATGTTTGGCGATCGCCAGCCAGCCCACGGTACAAATCAAGCTGAACCAAGGAGCAGAGCGCACAAGTGGAGCTTCAAAAAAAACTGGTACGGATACTAAAAAAAGTGATGCTAGCCAGACCTGCCAGTGTTTTGACAAGGAGGCTGTAGCAAGTAAATATTGGGGAAACGCTGACGTAATACTCTCAGTAAAGGACTTCGCCTGAACTGGCGATCTGGCACGTGCTAAGGAGCGCTCTTCTAGTTCGACCCTGTCAGGAGATAAAAACAAAGTATGTTAAAAAGTTATGTTAAGTATTATTAACTAATATACTAACAGGCTTTTTTGAGTAAGACAAAGTAGTCTCCAATTTTCTTAATATTTTTATTATCAGAAATCGCCTTACCAACTCTTGCTGAATCAGCAAGCCTCGTCGTGTTACTCGCGAGAAGGGTCAAAGATCATCTTCCCAGTCACAGCATTTGCAACGCCATTGCTGTGGTGGTATCCGCATTCGCGAGAATGGTGTGCGACATTCAGGACATTTGCCTGTAAAAATCGGATGCCAGCCACATTCTGCCTCCATAGCGGGATCGTAACTTTTGGGATCGTCTGGCTCCCACAACTCGGCTGAGGTAAAATCTTTGCAAACTCCCCACTCTGGGCCATAAGGATGTACTGCACAGACCAGAAATTGGGTGTGAGCATAATAGTTGCAGCGATCGCACAGTGGTATTTTTGCCATAAATATACTTTAGCCAAATCGAGCAATTTCAGTACCATTTTGCCGAATAATTAATTCTAAACTTAAGGAACTGGCGGGGAAAATCACTTCCTTCGTTACGGCTTTAATTTCATAGGGGGACTTAAGTTCGCTGACTACTTTAAAAAGTTCGGTCAAGGCTTCAGGCGGAAAATTGCCGACTTTGCCTGTGATTGTATTGGCTAGCACGCCCTCACGTCTTGCCCGAAAACTGACTAGCAAAAATAATTGTTCAATTCTCGATGCTAAAGCCCGTGGTGATAAGTCTGGGGTAAATTGTAAAGTGGCAATTTCAGCGCCG
Organism: Pseudanabaenales cyanobacterium; assembly: GCA_038225745.1. Classification (GTDB taxonomy): domain Bacteria; phylum Cyanobacteriota; class Cyanobacteriia; order Pseudanabaenales; family Pseudanabaenaceae; genus Pseudanabaena. The sequence goes on from JBBRQX010000117.1 coordinate 4,130, forward strand.
CGTGCAAATATTTGACGATTAAGGGTGACATCGGCGGCGATCGCAATTTTAGTTTCACGCTTGAGGAAATTTCCTGCTGACAGAATCCGAATCACATAGCTCTGCCCGTCTTTGATTTTATCTAATAGGATTTCGATTTGTGCCTCAGTAATTTTGATAACTGGTTCTTTGGGCACTTGATCGGGCAGAAAATCGAGAACTTCGCGAGCATTAAGTTCAGCTTGCTGAATTAGTTGGATGCTCGCTTGACGTAATTCAGCATTACTGAGATTGGGGCGGACAACGCCAATCGATAAAATTTGATCGGCAAAAATCGCCACGTTGCCTTTGCGTAATGCTTCGAGACTAATTAGCAATTGCTCGCGGGCTGATTCTAGGGATGCGACCTCCGCTCCAAGCGCCACCCTTTGTTTTTCGATTTCTACCAAGCGTTGTTCTGACTCATCTACTTTTTGCTTGAGGGTTTCGCGATCGCGAGAAATAGTTGCTAATTCACCAGAAATTCGTGATTTTTCTTCCCGAAGCTGACTACTTTCAGCTTGGAGACTGGTTTGCTCTGCGGTCAAATTTTGGATGCGATCGCGCAGATCGGCTTCCTGTTGCGAGGCTTTTTGGAGGTCTTCGTCAGCTTGCTGAAATTTATTTTCGACAGTCTGTAACAAAGCTTGTGTTTCTGATTGTTTACGCACAGCTTGAACTAATGATTTATTAATTTCTCCTAAACGCTGTTTCGCTTGTTCTTGTTCAGTTTGAGCAGCTTTTAAATCAGTTTCAACTTTTTGCTTCTGCTGTTGGCTACTTGATAGCTCTGAGCGAATACTTTCTAAGCGAAATAATCCATCCCTTAGTTGTCCACTTAGCAATAATAAAATCCCTAATGTCGAGGCGGAGATCATCCCGCCTGTGGCGATCGTGACGACAGTGGCGGTGTCACGCGGTCTGAGGTTGAATATACTAAGTCGCGCTTTTCCGACCTTAGTGCCGATGCGATCGCCTAGCGTTGCGATCGCGCCTCCCAAGATCAAAATCGCTAAAATTAGCGTATATCCAGCCATGTAACTCCTCAGTCCTCACACCGTTGATTTTAGCAGATTAAGCCGCTTCTCCTATGGGTACAGCGCTTTGCGCTTTCATAAAATCTAGAGAAATTTTTGAAAGTGCCGCGAAGCGGCACTTTCAAAAATTTCTCTGTACCCCTTAAAGCCTCAATAGGCTGTAAGCGAACCGCGATAAGCTAGTATGACAAGTATTGCAAAACTCGACAGCAAAAGCTTGATGGGGAACATGGAAAAGCAACTCAAAGTACAACAGTTAGTTGATAATCTGGCAAAGGCGATCGTTGGCAAGGAAGAAGCCATTCAACTGGTTTTAGTGGCGCTTTTTTCAGGTGGTCATGCCTTGCTAGAAGATGTACCGGGGGTAGGCAAAACTTTGCTAGCCAAATCTCTAGCCGCCTCTATTTCTGGTAAATTTCAGCGCGTGCAGTGTACACCCGATCTATTGCCTACAGATATTACGGGGACAAATATTTGGAATCCTCAAAAGGGTGAATTTCAGTTTTTACCAGGCCCTATATTTGCAAATGTGTTGCTAGCTGATGAAATCAATCGGGCGACACCGCGTACCCAGTCGGCTTTGCTGGAGGTAATGGAAGAGAGTCAAGTCACGGTTGATGGTATATCACGGAAAGTGCCTTCACCATTTTTCGCGATCGCTACTCAAAACCCGATCGAATATCAAGGAACTTTCCCCTTGCCAGAAGCCCAACTCGATCGCTTTGCATTGTCTTTTAGCATCGGCTATCCCAACGAAGCGGAAGAGTTAGAAATGCTCAAGCGGATGCAGTTAGGAAAAATCGGCTCGGCGCAGTTAGAGGCTTGCATCACGCCCGAAGAGGTATTAGAAATTCGGCAATTTTGCGCTCAAGTCCCTGTCAGTGACGCAACCAGTCAATATATTGTCAATATCGTCAGAGCGACTCGTAATGATGAAGAGATTACCCTTGGCGTAAGTCCTAGAGGGACTACAGCGTTATTGAGAGCGGCTCAGAGTTATGCTTTTATTCAGCAAATGCTCGATCGCGATCGCCAGTCTGATTATGTGCTGCCCGATGATGTGAAGTTTATCGCGCCATACGTTTTAGGGCATCGGATTATGGCGGCGGGAAGGCGATCGCCTAAAACGATCATTAAGCGCTTACTGGATGTCGTGCCAGTACCTTAAAAGTCGCAAAATGCTTTCTTGTTTAGCGAAGATCGCCCTCACCCCCCAGCCCCCTCTCCCTTTGGGAGAGGGGCTAGGGGTGAGGGTCTTAAAACTTTCCACGGCTCTTTACTATAAAAGAGGACGCGAAGCGTCCTTTTTTATAGTAAAGAGCCACCGCAGCTAGAGCCGCTTCCTGCGGTACAGCCATAGCAAAAGTTATCGGTCTGAATAGTTTGAATAATGTCTAAAGAGTCTAGTTCAAGGATTTTGGCGACAGTTAGTAACTCACCATTGCGCGATCGCGCTGGCAAATTCTCCATTTGATTAAAATCGCAATCATAGATATTGCCCTGATAGTCTACAGAAAGCTGATTGCGACACATCAAATGATTGAGGGTGTCAGGGTTAAAATGAGATTCCAAAAAATTTGCATATTCAGCTTCCAATTTGCGATGTTGCAAATGGAGTTTGCTGCGACCAATGGGAAGATTGGTAATTGTGAATAAGCTATTAAAAACAATGCCAAAATGCTCTTGTAGATGCGCTTTGTAAGCTATCTCTAAACCTTGTTGATTGGGCGCAAGGGCAAATTTATTAGAGTTGGGAAGGGGCGGATTGTAGACCAAATCTAAAATTAAATCAGGATTAGTCCCATAGCCAAGACGATTTAGCCATTGCAAGGCTTGAATTGATTGGTCAAATACACCTTTGCCGCGCATCTTATCGACATTATCTTCAAGATAGCAAGGCATGGAAGCCACAACCCGTACTTGATGCTCAGCAAAAAATTCGGGAATATCTTCATATCCTTTTACAAAATAGATGGTCAAATTAGAACGGGCGATCGCTTCTTTGCCATGTTCTCGCGCCGCCTTGACTAAAGCACGAAATCCATAGAGCATCTCTGGAGCGCCCCCTGTGAGATCTACAGTCTGAATTTGCGGAAACCGATTAATAATTTTGATTAATTGTTCATAAATATCTGGTGTTAATTCTTCTGTCCGCGTCGGACTCGCTTCGACATGGCAATGGCTACAAGCAAGATTACAAATTTTGCCTAAATTTATCTGCAATACAGAAATATGATGTTTTAAAAATGGAGTTTGGAGTTTTTGAGAGAATGGCGTAGTCGCGATCGCAGAAACTTGCATA
>JBBRQX010000118.1:0-7471 GCA_038225745.1 Pseudanabaenales cyanobacterium
AAGCTGGGGACGAGACTCGAACTCGTGACCTACTGATTACAAATCAGTTGCTCTACCAACTGAGCTACACCAGCAAATTTAATGCTTTGAAATAATAGCAGAAGCGCGATCGCTTTAGCAATAGTTATCGCAAAAGTAGAGACGGGACTTTGTGCTGACTCTATTTTTACCTGTCAAGGTGGTTGACGTTGAGAGAATATCCCTACAAAATGCTTAGGTAGATCAATCACAAGGACATGGCTAGGACAATCGATCGCGCCCAACAAACAAATCATTACAAGACCCTGAGAATTAGCTCCAATGCGGCTCATGCTGAGGTTAAAACCGCCTATCGCGGACTAGTCAAGGAATATCATCCCGATTGCAACCATCATCTCGATAATCACGATGCGATCGCCTCGATCAATCTCGCTTACGAAGTCCTGAGCAATCCTCAAGCTCGCGCCCGTTACGATCGCAGTCTTGGCATTAAGCATTCTCCCAATGGTGCGCCTCATGGGGCTGGAGTCAAGCGATCGCCGACTAAGCGCGAAACCCATCTCAACGAAGATCAAAAACTTGATCGCTGGTTCAAGCAAGTTTACGAACCAATCTCCGAGATGCTCGAAGTAATTCTCGATAGCCTAGATGAAAAAATCGATGATCTTGCGGCTGATCCTTACGATGACGGGCTGATGGAGGATTTTGAGGATTATATTGATGAATGTCGCGGCTCATTTGCTAAAGCCCAAATTTTCTTCCGCTCCTTTCCCAATCCTGCATCTGCGGCTGGGATCGCTAGCTATCTCTATCATTGTCTCAATGCGATCGCTGATGGCATCGAAGAACTAAATTATTTCACCATGAACTTTGACGATAAGCATCTACATACAGGACAAGAGCTATGGCGCAGGGCAGATGAATTGCGTTATTACGCCCAAACGGGTATGGAAAATTTGCAAATCAGTTAATTATTTTTCTGGCTGCGCGAGCGGCAAAAAGGAGATGCAGTGCGATGTAGCGCCTCTTCTTCTTAGGGTTTGTTCGGTAAACCCTACCAGATTAGGTAGAGTCCCCCTGATGTGCTAATCGGGAAAAGTAGTTAATGTTGTAGGAGATTAAAGATTAACAAAACTTAGGAGTTGGAAGCCTTATGGCTAAAGTAGTTGGAATCGACTTAGGTACGACAAACTCAGTCGTAGCCGTCATGGAAGGGGGCAAGCCAACGGTAATTGCAAACGCCGAAGGCTTCCGTACCACACCATCCGTTGTCGCTTATGCCAAAAATGGCGATCGCCTTGTTGGACAAATTGCCAAGCGCCAAGCGGTCATGAATACCGACAACACTTTTTATTCAGTAAAGCGTTTCATCGGCAGACGCTATGACGAAGTTAGCGGCGAATCCAAGCAAGTCGCTTACAAAGTAATGAAGGTTGGCGAAAATGTCAAAATTGACGCGCCTGCGGTTAGCAAACAATTTGCGCCCGAAGAAATTTCTGCTCAAGTGCTGCGTAAGTTAGTTGACGACGCTAGCAAATATTTAGGCGAAACTGTCACTCAAGCCGTTATCACCGTTCCTGCATACTTCAATGACTCGCAACGTCAAGCCACCAAAGATGCTGGCAAAATCGCAGGTATTGAAGTTCTACGGATCATCAACGAGCCAACCGCAGCCGCATTGGCTTACGGGCTGGACAGCAAGGCTAATGAAACTATTCTCGTATTTGACCTTGGCGGCGGTACATTTGACGTATCGATCCTCGAAGTTGGCGACGGTGTATTTGAAGTAATGTCCACCAGTGGCGACACCCACATCGGCGGCGATGACTTCGACAAGAAGATCGTAGATTTCCTTGCCAATCAGTTCCAAGCGGCTGAAGGAATTGATCTTCGTAAAGACAAGCAAGCATTGCAACGTCTAACTGAAGCTGCTGAAAAGGCAAAGATTGAACTTTCGAGCGTTACTCAAACCGAAATCAACCTTCCCTTCATCACCGCAACTCAGGATGGCCCGAAGCACCTTGACACCACATTGACCCGTGCCAAGTTTGAAGAACTCTGCTCCGACCTGATCGATCGCTGCCGTATTCCTGTTGAGAATGCGATCCGTGATGCCAAAATCGACAAATCGAAAATCGATGAAGTTGTATTGGTTGGTGGTTCTACCCGTATTCCTGCGGTGCAAGAAGTTGTTAAGAAAATTCTTGGCAAAGATCCTAACCAAAGCGTTAACCCCGATGAAGTTGTGGCGATCGGTGCAGCAGTTCAAGCTGGTGTATTGTCTGGTGAAGTCAAAGATATCTTGTTGCTTGACGTAACTCCTCTATCTCTTGGTGTCGAAACCTTGGGCGGCGTAATGACCAAAATCATTCCTCGCAACACCACTGTTCCGACCAAGAAGTCCGAAGTCTTCTCGACCGCGGTTGATGGACAAAGCAATGTGGAAATTCATGTTCTTCAAGGCGAACGTGAAATGTCCAACGACAACAAGAGCTTGGGAACCTTCCGTCTCGATGGCATCCCTCCTGCTCCTCGTGGCGTACCTCAAATCGAAGTTATCTTTGACATTGATGCCAACGGTCTATTGTCGGTAACGGCGAAGGACAAGGGTACTGGCAAAATCCAAACCATCTCGATCTCTGGTGCTTCGACCTTGCCTAAGGATGAAGTTGAGCGCATGGTTAATGAAGCTGAGCGCAACTCTACAGTAGATAAAGAAAAGCGCGATCGCATTGAAGCGAAAAACCAAGCTGACTCTCTCGCTTATCAAGCAGAGAAACAAATCAAGGATCTTGGCGACAAGGTTCCTGAAGCTGAGAAGACCAAGATCGAAGGTTTGGTTAAGGTTCTCCGTGAATCGATCGCTAAAGATGATCACGAAGCGATTACCGCTCAAGCTGAAGAGTTGAAGCAAGCCTTGTATGCTCTTAGCTCTTCTGTATATCAGCAAGGTGCTAGTGATGCTCCTGCGGGTGCTGCTCCTGAAGATGGAACTAAGGATGCTGCAAGTGGTGATGATGATGTCATCGATGCTGACTTTACCGAATCTAAATAGTTGATTAATTTGGTTTAAAAGAGAGGGCGATCGCATTGCGATCGCCCTCTCTTTTATTTGCCCCTAAAACGCTGAATGCGTTTTTGAATATCGGCAGTAATATCTTCTATTTCGGTAATATCAGTGGGAAGTAAATGTTTTTGTAATAATTTCCAAATTGGTTTGAAGTCTATAGGATATTTGAGCAGTAGCAAAAGAATATCGTTTTCATAAATGCTGGCGCGATCGAATTTGTTTTGTCGATAGAGATCTGGAAGTGCATAAAGTTTGAGAATCAACAAACCTTCAACGGTGACGCAACGCACGGTTAAATCGCCAAATTGCTTTGAGTTGACGCAATTCTTGGCGATATATTTAAAGAGTGCATTCTGAGTCAATAGAATATCTACTTGCAAATTCTCAAAGTTTGCTCTCGCAAAGTTCTGATTTTTATCGGCAATTGTCAGTTCGGGAAGTATGGTGAGATCTTTTTGGGATAGGATGAGATCGATGTCCTGCGTGTTGCGTCCATCAACATAACTTAGTAATGCTACACCGCCAACTAGCAAATAATTGATATCGCGTTCTTTTAACAGGGCAAAAAGGCGATCAATATTTTGCGATAAATCGCCTATTCCAGACTGCTCATTACCCCAGTTTTTGATATCGAATGCGATTCCATTTTTAACGATTTCACTAATAGCAAGCATTACTTTTACCGAAGGTTAACTTATTCAAGAAGTGAATTAATTATTCTGCACCATTTACTATTCATTCAATTCTAACCGAGATTACTAAACAATGCTGCCAGTTTCGCGATCGCAATGCCATACCATTTTTGCATTCTCCTTCAAGTGGTAAAATATCTGGAAAATCGCAGATATAGCCAAGTTCGCGGAAAGCCGAAACGATCGCACTAGGAGAAACCCACCATTGCCGCGCTAAATCTAAGAGATTAAGGATTTCGATATTTTCTAAATCAAGGGATTAAATTTGAACACGAAATTGATCGATAGAAGGAACGGTGGGAATATGGAAACCGAGATAGATATAGTCAGATTTAGTTCTTGATCGCATAATTTGCGATTCTTGGTTCATCCGCAAACAAAAATTAAACGCATTCAGCAATTAGAGCAAGCAATCTTTGTTTGCTCTAATTTCCGATACCTTCCATCACTTGACTCATCGATAGTGAAATACTAGGAAAAACATCAGAGACAATGCGATCGCTTTCTCGACAAACTTTCTCGATATAAACACCATTCACTAAAGTTAAAACCGAAAAAGTCCCTAGTAAAAAGTCTACAATCCAATATTCAGGAATCCCAAACTGAGCATATTCTTCGCGCTTCTCGACCGTATCCACTGTGCGGCAAGTTGGGCTAACGATTTCAATAGCTAGTAAGCATGGTTCATGGAGAATATCAGGCTTATTTCCAAGGCTTTTCTTCTGATCAAGAGTCATCACCAAGACATCAGGACGGCGCGTTCTTTTACCGTTAAATATTTCTGTGCTATTGACTCGGACGCAATATGGATGTTGCGATCGCGTTATTTCTGTTTGCAAGAAAAAGGCAAAAAACATCATCAAGTCATTATGAAATACCGTTGCTGGAGTCATTTCAACTAATTCTCCATCATTGAATTCATAACGCTTATCAGTGCGATCGTCATAGGTTAGATATTCCTCAAATGTCATTTTTCTAATAGTGGTGACGGGCATCGATTTCCATCCTTGCTTTTGAATTATGGTTGTTCATTGGCTTGTTGTGATTATAACGTCTTACCAATCAGCGATCGCCCCATATAGTTGCTATTTCTCGACTGAGAGGCGATCGCCTGACCATTAGCAATCCATTCCAAACTAGGATCGAAAAGAGTTGAGAGTTTTGGTTTTATGCCCAAAATTTTGGCGGGATTAGAACTTAGGGCTTGCCAAAGTTCAATGGCGGTTAATAAACCTGTGGTGACTAAGCTTTGCCAGAGAACAGGAAGCGCAAACTCCAAGCCGATCGCCCCAACAGGCGCAACTTCAAAGGGAACAACTTTTTCTTCATAGGCGCAGGGCGTATGATCGATCGCAATACTATCAATTGCCCCTGATTTGATACCTGCAATTAATGCAAGGCGATCGCCTTCACTGCCAAGGGGAGGGCTGAGGCGTAAGTTGGGATCGTAATTTTCTAAATCGCGATCGCAATGACAGAGATGCAACCAAGTTGTGCTCGCAGTTACGGGCAGTCCATCATTTTTGGCTTGAGCAATTAGTTCCACACTCTGAGCCGTGGAAATTCGCATAAAATGGGTGGGGGCTTTGGTGAGACGGACTAACTCGATTAGGGCGGCGAGCGCGGAAGTTTCGGCGGCGGCGGGATAGCCTGTCATTCCATATTGCACTGACCATTTACCTTCTCGAATTACGCCACCACCTGCGAGATCAGGATTTTGGGGAAACAGAGCGATCGGTTTGCCTAATGGTTTGAGATATTCCATTGCACGGCGGACTAGTAAGAGATTAGCGATCGCTTTGCCATCGGTGAAGCCAATTACAGATTCGGCAAGCTCTGCCATATCCGTGAGTTGTTTACCTTCTAAACCTTTCGTAATCGCGCCCCAAGGTTGGAGAATATTGCCATGTTTTTGCTGCACGTTCCGCCAAAATTCTAGCGCGGTAATATCATCGATCGCGGGTTGAGTATTGGGTAAAATGCCGACAGTGGTGAAACCGCCATTTTTTGTAGCTTGCACAAGTTCAGGAATAGTTTCCCGCGATTCATACCCCGGTTCGCCACTGGTGCTATAAAGATCGATCGCCCCTGTTCCTAAAACAACACCCGATCGCTCATAAATATTTGTTTCTTGAGGGATTTGGCTTTGATCGAAATTAATATGAATCTGGCGATCGCGATCGATAAATACATCAGCAAAGGTTTCTGTAATATTTGATGATGAATCCTCATCGAGAATGCGGACTTGCTTAAATAGAACTGGATCGGCGATGGAATTTTCTAAAGACATAGCAAAACGATTTTCTTTTTACTCTATAGCGCGATGCGCTTAACTAACTTAAAAAACAGCACTTCATGCTGTTTTTTTTACTGCCCAAATTTTTTACTGGACGATATTTAGCGATCGCTGATTTTGATAATAACTACGCCACTGCCATTGACCTTGTGTATCGATATTGGGCGTAAGCACCCGCACATCAACAGAATTTAAGCCAATTTCTTTTACGACAATTTCGGGATAGCGATCGCCATTAATTTCTTGAAGGCCACAGAGCGCATAACTGCTTACGCTGTCATTGATATAAGAAAGCGATCGCGTATGGGTCAAAATTGGTTCGGCAATCCAATCACCGCTTGCAGATTTGCGTAACATCACTAACATGCTGTATTCCTGACGCTCTAGGGCAGGGCGCGACAAAAACTCTTTCCAAAGTTGGGGATCAAATCCCGCAGGACGAATTAGATTATCGAGGCGCAAACCTGCAATAATTTCAGGCTGATTATCGCCGTCGATGTCGGTACAAACTAGCGAGGCGATCGCCACTTGCGAAGTAGCAGTTTGATTTGCGCCAAGTTTTACAAATAAATTGCGAGTTTTTTCTAGTACAAGGGGCTGGATTTTACTAGGACAGTTAAAAAAGTAAGTGCGATCAATTTTGTCAGTATTAAGGCGATCGCTAGCCACGATTGTTAAATTGGGCTGACGCAATATGGAGGGATCAAAACTTTTCGCAAGTTGATTTTTATCGTTCTCATTTGGTGCTTGCACTTTAAAACTGGCGATCGCGCCAAAGGCATCAGAGCCGCGCACCGCACTCACTTGAAACATCCCCAAAGGTTTACCAAACTGCATCAACGCAAACTTGCTACCGACTGGAATCGATTGAATGACCCGATCTATACTGCCTAACTGTTCCACCAAATCAGAAGGAATAATTGCCTCAATTGTCTTGCCATCAGGCGAAGCTTGGATAAACAAAAAAATCGGCACAGGTATCTCAGGCTTTTTGTCATTATTGGGACTAACGCAAGCATTTAAGCCAATAGCAATTCCTAAAGTTATAAGAAATGTAGAATAACGAACTTTGTTTCTGAATTGTCTAAATGGCATGATACGCGAGCAGTCTAGAAGTGTCTTACCTGTAAGCCTTTGCTTTCGCAAAGACTTACAAGCCTTTACATTCTATTTGGATTCCATCACTTCTGCTAAACGTTCAACTGCTAATGTCAGACGTTCTTGAGGATCTGGCTTAACATCAGCCGTAGCTTCTTCATGAATTTCTTTACGTTTGGCCGCTTCAAAAGAACGAATGATCAAGAAGATCACAAAAGCGATGACTAGAAAATTAATCACTGAGGCAAGAAATAGACCATATTTAATCCCATTGATTTGTAGCTTTGCCAAATCTTCCACCTTGGCAGCTTTGAGCGCAGGATTTAGCAATACAGG
>JBBRQX010000119.1:0-7469 GCA_038225745.1 Pseudanabaenales cyanobacterium
GAGCCAATGGATTATTTGCAAATGCGTCAAGTGAACTTGGATCTCGCTTCTAATAGTTTTAAAGATTAAAAATTTATCTGGTAAATTAAGTTTTCAACATGACCATTTTTGAAGTTTCTGTTCCTGCGACCACAGGCAATCTCGGACCTGGCTTTGATTGCCTTGGCGCAGCCCTCTCGCTGTATAACCGTTTTGAATTCTCGATCGCCGATCGCCTCACGATTACAGCTTCGGGTGAAGGCGCAGACAAAGTAGAACGGGACGAGACAAACCTTGTCTATCAGGGAATCGCTAAGCTTTATCAGCATATCGATCGCCCGATTCCCCCGATCGCCTTTCATACCGACACCGCGATCCCACTGTCGCGAGGTTTGGGCAGTTCGGCAACAGCGATTGTCGGCGGTATTGTTGGCGCGAACTTGTTGGCTGGTTCACCACTTGATCGGATGGAATTGTTAGACTTAGCGATCGCCATGGAAGGACATCCTGATAATGTCGCCCCTGCGATGTTGGGCGGCTGTCAACTGATGGCATCAAATCAAGCGGGTGGCTGGGAATTTTGCGATTTGCAGTGGCATGAAGATATTGCGATCGCTGTGGCGGTTCCTGACTTTGAGCTATCGACGGCGAAAGCGCGGCAAGTTTTGCCAAAACAGGTATCGATGGCTGATGCAATTTTTAATGCTTCACATTTGGCATTACTCACCCATGGAATTCAGGCAGGGAATGCTAGCTGGCTAAAGGCAGGACTGCAAGATCGATTGCATCAACCCTACCGCCAAAGTTTGATTGCAGGGATGGCAGATGTGCAAGCAGCAGCGATCGCGGCGGGAGCTTATGGCATGGTGATCAGTGGCGCGGGGCCAACGCTGCTTTCTTTAGCGCCGATGAGTACAATAGAGTCAGTCGCTCAAGCTATGCAACAAGCATGGTTCGCAATTGGGGTCACGGCTGTAACCAAGTGCCTAGCGATCGCTAAAGATGGTACAACATTTAAAACTCGTTAATTTTCTAGCGCATCGCGTCAAATAATTAACGAATACTGTAGGAAACCGATGTCTAAACTTCAATTTTTACTAATCTCTGCACTGATTTCCTCAGTTGTGCTGCTATTTGTTGGCAGTCGTGATGGCAATCCCTTTGACTCAGTATTCCCGATCGCTGTCGTCTTTGGCTTAGCGATCGTTGTTCAGAAATATCTATCTGAAAAAGTCTGGAGTCGGTTTGCGCGTTGGATAAATGAGACAACGGGACGTAAAATCTTTTATGTGCGATCGCCTCGCCCCAAAGTCGCACCAGAGCGTAAGCTATTGCCTCCTTCTAAACTAGATCGCCTTAAATAATTAGAGAACTTCCAAACCATGACTAGTTACGCGACCTTACATCAACCTTTGCGGGTTGGCATCGTTGGTTCTGGCTTTGTTGCCAAGTTACGCACAGAGATTTTGAGCCAAGATCCAAGGATGCAACTTATGGCGATCGCGGGTAATCCTGAAAAAGCACAGGCGATCGCAACAGAATTTGCGATCGCGAATGTGTATCAATATTGGTCAGAACTGGTCATGCGGACTGATATTGATTTGGTGTTAGTTTGTAATATTAATCGCGATCATGCGGCTGTAGTCAGGCAAGCATTGCGATCGGGAAAACATGTGATTGTGGAATATCCTCTGGCTTTTAGTCATTTAGAAGCAGAGGAATTAGTCAATCTTGCTAAGCAGCAGAACCTGATGCTCCATATTGAACATATCGAATTATTGGGCGGTGTGCATCGACTGGTAGTCGAGAATTTGGCTAAAATTGGCACTCCTTTTTATGCAAGATATTCCACCAAAAGCCCACATTATCCTGTACCTGATAAATGGACATATCAGCCAGAATTATTTGGATTTCCCTTGACGGCAGCAGTGTCACGGCTAAATCGGATCATTGTTCTCTTTGGCAAAGTGAAGGCAGTTTCTTGTCAGTTAAGCTATAGCGGCGACAATTTGCCGCGTCATTTTACTTCCTGTATCTGCAATGCTCAACTTCAGTTTGAGAATGGAGTGCTTGCAGATATAAGCTATTGCAAGGGCGAAAACTTTTGGCATCCAGAACGAGTTATGGAGTTACAGGGAAGTCAAGGGGCGATCGTGTTTTCGGGTGATCAGGGCAAACTGATTACAACGAATGGAGAGATAGAACTTGACGCGGGGACAACGAGAGGTTTGTTTAAGAAGGATACCGAAAATGTGCTTTCGCATTTATTTACTGGTTCGCCGCTTTACACTAATCACGCGAGTATTTTGCATTCCTTAGCGGTTGCCAACGCGGCGGAGAAGTCTGCTATTACTAATCAAACGGTTATACTTTAGGAACCTTAAGAGATCCCCCCCCAGCCCCCCTTAAAAAGGGGGGAGAATATATTCTTCCCCCTTTTTAAGGGGGATTGAGGGGGATCTCTTAGAGCTTTTAACCTTAAAAATTAATTCTTAAAAAGTTCATGGCAGTCTATGGCAACAATTATTGATGGTAAAGCCCTTGCTAAAAAAATGCAAAGGGCGATCGCGGAAGAAGTAGCGCAATTACAAACAAAGTATGGTCGTCCTCCAGGGCTGGCGGTGCTGATGGTGGGGGACAATCCTGCCAGTGCCGCCTATGTGAGAAACAAAGAAACCGCTTGTCACAAAGCGGGAATAGTCTCCTTTGGCAAACATTTTCCTGCTAGCGTCACCCAAACAGAATTAGAACAAATTATTGATGAACTAAATGCCGACGATCGCGTTGATGGGATCTTGATTCAGTTACCTTTGCCTGAAAATTTAGACGCGATCGCCCTTTTAAATCGACTCGATCCCGACAAAGATGCAGATGGATTGCATCCAAATAATTTGGGTAAACTTGCTCGTGGTGAGGAGGGTTTGCGGAGTTGCACACCCGCAGGCGTGATGGCATTATTAGCTGAAGCGAAAATCGATTTGGCTGGTAAAAATGCGGTGGTAATTGGACGCAGCATTCTCGTTGGTAAGCCCGTCGCGTTGATGCTTCTAGAAGCAAATGCAACTGTAACGATCGCCCATTCGCGCACTAAAAATCTTGCCGAGATTACTCGTCAAGCCGACATTTTAATTGCGGCGATCGGTAGACCTGAATTTGTGACCGCCGATATGGTCAAGCCTGATGCAGTGGTGATCGATGTGGGGATTAACCGCATTACTGACTATGAAGGCAAATCGCGCTTAGTCGGTGATGTAGACTTGGCAAGTGTCAGCGAAGTCGCCGCCCAGATCACACCAGTTCCTGCTGGGGTGGGTCCCATGACCGTGACCATGCTCTTACACAATACGGTTTGGAGTTATCGCCGCAAGTTTGCAAATTGATTCTTGTTACCGATGATACTTTTCTGAAATCACAGAAGCTGCTTAATGGATAGCAATAGATTTATTTCAGTTTGATTAATAAACTTCGTTGATCAAACTGAAATAACAGCTAGTTTCAGCAGTTATTTTTGATTTCTCATGCGTTTGGAACAGTTACAAGCTTTTTTGGCAGTGGTGGAAACAGGCAACTTTCAGCAAGCAGCGCAGAAATGTGGAGTTAGCCAATCAACTATCAGCCGACAGATACAGTCATTAGAAGCAACTGTCGGTATATCGCTGTTTCATCGTCAAGGTAATGCCAAGTTGACATTGGGAGGCGATCGCCTATTACCCTATGCCAAGAAAATTTGTCAGGCTTGGGCAGCAGCCGAGCAGGAATTATTGGATTTACAAGCTGGCAAACAAACTGAACTTTGTGTAGCGGGGATTCCTTCGGCTTGTGCTTATCAGTTGCCGCCGATATTACAAGAATTTGCTAGAGCCTATCCTAATGTGCAGTTGCGCGTGACCACATTGGGAAGCGATCGCGCTCTGAAGGTTCTCAAAGATGGTTTGATTGATATCGCGATCGTGATGAATAATCCATTTTTAACTGCGAGTTCGGAAATGGTAGTTGAGCGACTGTATGAAGAAAAGATTCAACTATTGCTACCTGCAAAACATCCGTTAAATAAAAAAGAAGTTTTAACTTGGAGAGATTTAGATAACTGCCCACAGGCTGTATTTAAAGATGGCTATGGATTACAGCGACTTGTTCAAGACCAATTTAACCGTCAAGGAATTTGCTTGAACGCTGCCCTTGAATTAAACTCTTTAGAAGCTTTTCGAGGTGTGGTCAAGCAAGGAAGTTTAGTGGCGCTATTGCCTGAAACCTTTTTAGTTGAATTAAATTACGATCCAGATTTGGTAGTGCGATCGCTAAGTGAACCAAGTCTGACTCGCGAAATAGTCTTAGTGACAACCAGCGATCGCATCAAGATCCCCCCTATTCAATATTTTTGTAAGCTTGCAGGTCGAATGATTCAACAAGAAGTCCCGATGTTAAAGGCTCTATAGATTCTTCAAAAGCTATGGCGGCGTGCGCCATAGCTTTTGGGGTTTAGGCTATAATGCATCATCTAACCGACTTTTGCATTAAATTCACCTGTAGAGTAATGAGTAACGAATTTCGCGAATTTTTGCGTAAAGTTGGTAGCGGTACACATACCAGCAAAAGCTTGACGCGCCAAGAATCTGAATCTGCCACAATCATGATGTTGCAAGGAGTCGCGACCCCTGCTCAGATTGGCGCATTCATGATCGCCCATCGGATTAAGCGTCCAACTGTGGATGAGTTAGCAGGAATGCTCGACGCTTATAAATTATTGGGGGCAAAGGTAGAAGCGATCGCCTCAAATAAACAAGTATTAGTGCTGGGATCGCCCTATGATGGCAGATCGAAGACAGCGCCAGTTAGTCCAGTCACGGCGATCATTTTGGCGGCGGCGGGGATTCCTGTATTGATGCATGGCGGCGATCGGATGCCAACCAAAGAGGGATTGCCTTTTATCGAAATTTGGCAAGCATTGGGCTTAAATTGGCAAGATTTGACCATTGAGCAAGTACAGAAAAATCTAGAAACCCATAATCTTGGTTTTGTCTATTTACCTAAGCATTTTCCCCTCGCCCAAAGTCTAGTTCCCTATCGCGAACAAATCGGTAAACGTCCGCCCTTCGCCACTCTTGAGCTAATGTGGTCGCCCTACCAAGGCAATCAATTTATAGTGTCAGGGTTTGTCCACCCACCGACAGAAGCCAATATTCGTGAAGCTTTTGCCCAGCATGGCTTTACCGAATTCGCCACGGTCAAAGGTTGGGAAGGCAGTGTAGATTTGCCCCGATCGCGTACAGCAATCATCGGGATCAATCATGGCGATCGCTTTGAACGCTTGACCTTATCGAGCCGTGACTATGGATTTAGCTCCGAAGATCCTGCGATCGCTGATGCTTCGGAAATGGCGGCGAAAATTAGCTCGGCGCTCAAAGCGGAACCTTCTGAATATCTCAACTCCGTATTATGGAACTGCGGATTTTATCTCTGGCTCTATGGAATGCATGGAGAGATTAAAGAGGCGATCGCCCACGCTCAAGAAATCATTAGCAGTGGAGCAGGAATGCAGAAATTAGAAGATTTAAAATCTTAACTTAGAGGTTAAACACAAATGTCATTATACTGAGGAAAAAGCCATAACATATATGTCAAAAAAAATTATCAGTCTTTTTTCTGGTGCTGGTGGTATGGATATTGGGTTTCAATCAGCAGGTTTTGAAACTGCTGTTGCAGTCGAGCAAGATCCATCATGCTGTGCGACATTAAGAAAAAATATGCCAAATGTCATCGTAATCCAAGGTGATATTAATAAGATTTCCACACAAGAAATACTAACAGCTGGAAAAATGTCTCCATTAGAACCTGCTTTAGTCGTAGGTGGTCCACCTTGTCAAAGTTTTAGTCTTGCGGGCAAACGAATGGGTATGGAAGATCCTCGCGGAAAATTAGTACTGGAATACATAAGAGTTGTGCGAGAATCTCTACCTGTTGCATTTGTAATGGAAAATGTCAAAGGAATGGCAAATTGGGCTGGCGGAGCAGCATTAGATTCTATATTGCGCGAAGCATCACAGGAAATTAGCTATGATGGTAATGTCTACAAATATGAATTATCCTATGAAATTTTAAATGCTGTTAGTTATGGCGCTCCTCAGTTTAGAGAACGAATTATTATCGTAGGGAATCGTATAGGGAAAAAATTTAACTTCCCAATACCAAGTCACTCTACTCCTTCGGAGGTTCAAATGGATTTATTCAGAAATCCAGTAAATCAATGGACTACTGTATGGAATGCGATCGGGCAACTACCACCTGCTGAAGAACCATCGGAAGCAGCGCTGCGTGTTTCAGGAACAATTAAAGAGAGGATAGTCAATCATGGATATTAAAAATCACCAAAAAACTGCCCATGCACCTTCTACAATCCTTAAAATCCAAGCTGTATCTATTGGTAGAAAGTTAAGCGAAGTTGCACAAACCTTTGGATCTACATATCGGCGACTAGATCCTAACAAACCATCACCTACGGTAACAAGGAGTGGCTACAGAGATTTTATTCACCCATTTGAAGATAGAATGCTCACCGTTAGAGAGTTAGCTTGTTTACAAACTTTCCCAATTAGTTGGGAATTTTTAGGTACAAGGTTAGATTCTTATAGTAGTAAGCGAGATGTCTCTATGACACAGTTTGGTCAAGTGGGCAATGCGGTTCCACCTGTTCTGGCTGAGGCAGTAGCAAAAGCAGTCATGGAACAATTCTTTAAGGAAGATATGGATGAATAATTTATATGTGACATCTGCTAATAGTCTCATTACGACACCTGAATCTAGGAGAAGCGGCTTTCTAGATTATGCCTTGCGTAGAAATAAGGAATCAATTCTTTTTATTGACAAGGCAAAAGCGCTTAAATCTATCCTGCAAGCACACAGCAGTCAACCTCAAGACACTCTAGATATTATCAAAATTCGCGAAAGTTTACTAGAAGCTGCTGGTGTATCAGTTAAAGCCAAAGCTCACTTATCTGATTTAGATAAAGATAGATTACTAGCTGAGTTTGTCGATAAAGTTTTAATGCCTTGTGGGAAAGATTACGTTGACGAGATTATTTACCGATATCTTTTAACTTCAGGTGATGCACTTGGCGGCAAAATGCGAAATATTATTGGCTCTATTGCTAATGAAAAACTTAATCGCTTTGTAATTTCTCAACTTCAAGTATGTAGCATTAATTTTTCTTTTGCTACTAAAATCAGTGATTTTGTTGATGGAGAATACTATACAGTAGCTATAGCAGAATCTATTAAGGCTATTAGGTGGCAGACAAATAATGATGAGCAAAGGATGCTTATTTATAATGTCAATGTTCCTCAAGTAAGTAAAAATATTGATATTGTTTTATTGAATAAATTTTCGGAAGCTACAAAGGGCGCAAGTCTTAAAACCGTTCTTAATGATCCAAACAACTACTTAGTAATTGGTGAATTGAAGGGCGGGATTGATCCTGCTGGAGCCGATGAAC
>JBBRQX010000120.1:0-7456 GCA_038225745.1 Pseudanabaenales cyanobacterium
AACCTCCCAATAGCAATAACAAATCGCGACGACCTAAGCCTTGAGATGGATTCACCCGCACCTTCGTGCGCCTTTTCTGCACGATTTTGCGTACTCTAGCAATATCAGCAAGTAGTTCTGATGTATTCTGGTGGCGATCTTTAGGAAGGCGTGCCATCATTTTATCGATCATTTCTAACAGTTCTGACGATAGATTATCAGTGCGCGATCGCCAATTAAATGAACCCGTAGTCGGTACATACATATCAAATGGATGCGTAGCCGTCAAAAGCTGAACAAAAGTACGACCAAGCGCAAAACAATCTGACTGACTAACAGCGTGTCCTTCGCTCTGCTCTGGCGGTGTAAATCCTGCTGACGAAATTCGCGTAATTCTTCCTTGTCCTTGTTTTTGCAAATAAGAGCCAGTCATATCTCGCGCTGTACCAAAGTCAATTAGCACTAATTCCCCTTTGCGGCGCAGCATGATATTTGCTGGCTTGATATCGCGATGGAAGTAATTCTGACTATGCACCAAGGCTAAGATTTTGACAATTTCCTCTAGCCAATCCAGCGCCTTTGTTTCCGAAATTCGCTCGTTTCGTTGCTGCACCATCCATTGTTCTAGCGTGACACCATCAATCTTTTCCATCACAATGCAATGCAGAGGTTTACCATCCTTACTGCGATGGACAAAGTACCCATCAATTTCAGGAATCCCCGCAGAACTGAGTTGTTTCAAAACATTCGCCTCTTGTTGAAATAGCTCAACAGCTTTAGGCTCATTATTGTGATGATAGAGCAGTACTTTCAGGATTTTTGATTGTGTCCCTTCGGCGATTTCGTAAATAAAGCCAAAACCACTGGCGGCGGCTTCAGTATTTGTGAGAGGCTTTTGGACACGATAGCGACTATTTAGCACCAGTTGTGTGCCACAGCTATTGCAATATTCGCTTCTTTGATTGCTCGGATGGTCTGCTTTTTGACAATGCGGGTTGATGCAATAACTCATGATGGCTAAATATTACTCTCACTGATTGGCATTCTAGCATTGAGACAAAGATCCCCGACTTTTTTCTTGCTGTTACCAGTTATTCTTGCTTAAGTAGAAAAAGTCGGGGATCTAAATTGCTGCTACCATTGCAATAGATAAGCCCTGAGATTAGGTTTTTATGATCTTCATCAACCCCAAAATCGACTTTGCCTTCAAAAAAATCTTTGGTTCCGAAGATAGCAAAGACATCTTAATTAGCTTCTTAAATGCTCTAGTTTACGAAGCTAATCCTGTCATTCAAGACCTAGAAATCATCAATCCTTATCTCGCACCAAAAATTCGTGGCGTTAAGGAGACATACCTAGACATCAAAGCAAAAATCCAAGATGCAGAATCAGGTGAAGAGCGCACCGTAATTATCGAAATGCAAGTTTTGAATATAGAAGGCTTTGAGAAAAGAATTTTATATAATGCTGCCAAATCCTACTCTACACAACTTGCTTCTGGCGAAGGTTATCACCTTCTCAATCCTGTTATTGCCCTGACAATTACAGATTTTGTGATGTTTGCAGAATTGAATAACGTCACTTCCAAATTTATTTTAAAAGAGAAAGACTTCTTAATTGATTACCCTGTTTATGATATCGAATTAGTCTTTGTGGAGTTACCGAAATTCAAGAAGAATTTATCAGAATTAGACACCATTATCGATAAGTGGCTATTTTTCCTGAATAATGCGCGTAAGTTGCAAGATATTCCTGCCAAAATGCACGAACCCGAACTTCAAAAAGCCTTTTATATCGCTAATCAAGTCAATCTCACCCTTGATGAATTGGAAGATCAAGAAAAAAGCGAGATCTTCATACAGGATCAACGAGGAGCCATTACTAAGGCTCTGCGACTAGGGCTTGATGAGGGACGCGAACAAGGCAAACAAGAGGGCAAACAAGAAGGTAGGCAAGAAAAAGCCTTTGAGATTGCTAGAAAGATGTTAGGCGCTTTTGATGAAGAAACGATCGCCAAAATGACAGGGTTAACCCTAGAGGATCTGAGATCGCTGCAAGATTAACGTAAAAATCCATACAGAAACCGCCCCAACAAAATCCCGAATATATTTGCTCCTGCCAACATCATAAAAGAATGTTTGCCGCTAAAGGATTGACGTAGATTACTGCTAGTAAAATTCCATGCGGTTTTCCATTTACGAAATATGGATTTAAATAAGTCATCACCCGATCGCCATAAATAGATTGCGATTGCAAGCATGGCGATCGCATAAATAATCGCTAACCAATTTGCTACCGCATACAAAAGTGAACCCACCACAATTACGGCACTCACCAACCAAGCAATTGTAAGAAAACTCGCCCATTGCCACGCCCATTCACCCGCGATCGCCACACCCCAAGAGATTGCCAATATCCACAAACCCAACACTAAAAATCTGGGAATGACAAACACGGCAAATAGGGCGCTAGTAGAGGTGTAAATAGTGGCATTCCAAACTAGCCATGCCCAAGGAATTGTTTTTTGAGTCGATAGATTTTCCTCAAAGCCAACTGTTTTTAAGAGAACCTTAACAGTTTTGGAATAGGAAGAAGAACTAGAATTTTTGGGCGATGGAGTCATAGGTATTTCGAGTAATTTGAGCCATTTGGTCATATTTTTGGGGCGATCTTTGGCTTTGACAGACATTCCCTGTGCGATCGCCACGACAATATAATCACTCAGATCGTGACGAATACGCTTAATCGGAATCAAAGGATCGTTTTGGCGATCGCGTTGAGCTTTTTCGCGATCGCTTGCCTTAGCAGGAATTTCGCCTGTGAGCGCAAAATATAGACTAGCGGCTAGTGTATAAATATCAACGGTAGCTTCGGCTCCACCTTCGTGCTGCTCAATGGAGGCAAAATTACTATGTCCGTGATGTTCATAAGTATTTGTAGCGATCGCGAGGTCAGTTGCTAATCCCAAATCAATCAAAATCGCCTGATTGTCCGCGCGAATCATGATGTTACTCGGCTGAGCATCACGATGCACCTGTTTGTTTTTGTGCATATGATCGAGAGCGCTGCCAATTTGCTGAATATAAGCGATCGCCCTATCTTCAGATAGCTGCTGACCACTTTTTTTCAGAACTTGTAACAGTTCAAATAAAGTCTGTCCTTCTACGAAGGCAGTAACTACACAATAAACCTGCTTAGGGATGCCATATTCCTTATAGGGTTCAGTAAAATCATCAATAAATTCAACGATATTGTTATGGGGAGCAAGTTTTTTAAATTTTTGACATTCAGTCACCAGCCTTGATAAAACTTTGTCATAGTTGCGATCGCCATGATATTTCTCAAGCGGAATTTTAATCACAACTTGGCGATTATCTCTAGTTTTGGCTAAATAGGTTGTACCGAATGCACCTTCAGCAAGTACCTTAACAATTAAGTATCTACCGCCTTGTAACTGCGTATCTTCCTGCCAGATCATGCCTTAAACCTTTCATTAAGAGATGTAAAAGATTTTAGCTTTAAATAAGCCATACAATCAATTACAAGCTAAAAATGAGATTTGCAAAAAGATGTTAAGGGTTATTAAAAAGAAACGCCTAGCAAAATGACAGGACTAACCCTAGAGGATCTACGATCGCTTCAAGACTAATGTAAGAATTAATGAATCAAAATTCAGTTCCATTATTAGAAGCGGCGCGGCGATATCTAGATATCGATCATGCGCCGTTTTATATGCCAGCGCACAAACGCGGTCAGAGTATCGATCGCGAATTTATGGCACTCATGGGCGAAAATATTTTTCGCCTAGATTTACCCGAATTGCCCGATCTCGAAGCGCCTGTTATAGAGGCGGAAGTCTTAGCTGCTGCTGCTTATGGTAGCGATCGCGCATGGTTTTTGACCAATGGCTCGACTTGCGGTGTGCAAGCGATGTTATTGGCAACTTGTCAGCAGGGCGACAAAATTTTAATTGGGCGTAACTGTCATAAAGCGGCGATCGCGGGATTAGTTCTCAACGGTGCGACACCTGTTTATTTACCGACTGATTATTTACCCGAATTTGATTTGGACTTAGGCGTGAGTCCTGAGACTCTAGAATTATTTCTGAATCAGCATCCCAACGCAAAAGCGGTGATGTTGGTTAGTCCTAATTATTTTGGAGTCTGTGGCGAACTTGGGAAAATGGTAGCGATCGCCCATGATTTTAATATTCCTTTATTAGTCGATGCGGCTCACGGAGCGCATTTAGGTTTTCATCCCGATCTACCGATTTCGGCAATACAAGCAGGAGCCGATTTGGTGGTGCAATCTACCCATAAAATGGCAGGTAGCCTCACTCAGTCTTCGATGCTGCATTTGCAAGGCGATCGCATTGCTGTCGAACAAGTCGATCGCGCCTTACAAATATTGCGATCGAGCAGTCCCAATTTATTGTTAATGATTTCTCTTGATGTAGCACGGCGACAAATGGCGGTTAATGGCAAAGAGCTATTAACGGAGACTTTGGGGTTAGCAAAAGCGGCGCGATCGCAATTAAACCAAATTCCTAAATTGCGAACATTTAGCCAAATAGAAATTTCTACTCTTGATGAAACTCGCCTAACGGTGATGATTGACCAACTAAATATGACAGGCTTTGAAGCGGATGTATATTTACATTCTCAATTAGATGTGATGGCAGAAATGCCCACACTTAGCCAATTAGTATTCAGTCTTAGTATTGGTAATACTCAAGCTGATATTGATCGCCTAGTTCAAGGGTTCCAAAAACTTGGGAAAGAAAAAGTAAACAGCGAACAGCAAACAGCAAATCTAATTCCTAATTACCAATCATCAACTCCCAATTACCGATCTAAGCTCACTCCCCGCGAAGCTTATTTTGCTAAAAGCGATCGCATTCCGCTTAATCAAGCGATCGGGCGAATTAGTGTCGAATCTCTTTGTCCCTATCCGCCTGGTATTCCCCTGATTTATATTGGTGAAGAAATTACTATCGAGACTGTGGAAATGTTACAAGCTATTTTGCGATCGGGCGGTATTATCAATGGGGCAAGTGATGAGACTTTAGAAACAATTCTTGTTGTCAAGTAGAATAGGCTGAGGCAATATATTGTAGTTCCTCACCAAAAAATTTCATGTCAGATATTACCTCGCCAGAAATCCTGCAAAATCGCCTCAGTTATCAAGGTCGCAAATTTTCTTTTCATGTTGATCGCATCAAATTACCCAACGGGGTTACGGGCGAATACTCATACATTAAACATCCAGGGGCAGGTATGGCGGTTCCTGTAACTGCCGATGGCAAGTTTGTTCTAGTCAAGCAATATCGATTTGCAATCAAACGCTATTTATTAGAATTTCCTGCGGGAACACTCGAAGTTGGCGAAGATCATGATCTGACGATTAAGCGCGAACTTGAGGAGGAGACTGGATATAGCGCTAGCAAATGGCAATATCTTGGCGGTTTCTATATTTGTCCTGGTTATTCTGATGAGATTATCCATACTTATCTGGCTCAAGGGCTTGAGAAACTAGAATATCCTCCTGCTCAAGATGAAGATGAAGAGATAGAAGTAGTGCTGCTTAGTCGTGAGGAGATAGAAGCTTTATTGCGATCGCAAAGTGCTGATACTAGTCTGGATGCCAAATCGATCGCCGCATTTTATCTGGCTTTACAGGCTATAAGGAAATAAAATGCGAGTCAAGATTGAAAATGAAGTTCTATTTATTAATCGTGAGGATGTGCCGAAGTATAACAAGCAAGGCTCAATCGTGCGTAATAGTTACTTTTGGGCTTTGCGATCAATCGCAGGTCGGGCGAACTCGCGCCATGACTGGGAATTTGAATCTGAAGTATGGATTGCCTTGCAAAGAATGTTAATGTCCTTTGCGGAGTCAGGATATTTACCGACTCGCGAAACTCAGTTAGAATTTGCATCTGATACAGAAGAAATCCCCCAACTTTTACGCCTAGTTTCTACAATTGAATAGGTAAATTATCAAAAAATTCTATGAAACTTGCATTTATTATCGATCCGATCGCCAAACTCGATCCCGCACATGACACCAGCGTGGCGATGATGGAAGCAGCTTGTCGCAAGGGATATGAAGTATTTATTACAAATATGAATACACTCAGTGTCAAAGACGGCAAGGCGTGGGCTTTTTTACAAGCTACCAAAATTCATCCTGTGCCATTGGTTGATGGTAAATGGCAAGTCCCAACGCCTTGGTATGAAGTTGCCGAAGGGAAATTTCAACCTTTAGAAAATATGCAATTTGTGTGGATGCGTCCCGATCCACCCGTGACGACAGAATATCTCTATGCCACGTATATTCTCGATTATGTTGATGCTAGCAAAACTAAAGTTCTCAACTCACCGCAAGGTATTCGTGCTGCCAATGAGAAAATGTACGCGATGCAATTTACAGGCGCAATTCCGAAAACGATTGTGACTGCTGATAAAGCCACAATTCTCGACTTTGTGGCAACTGAGGGCAAAGCAGTTATGAAACCATTGGGCGGTAAAGGCGGCGAAGGGATTTTATTTTTGGAAGTAGGCGATCGCAATCTCAATTCGATGATCGAGATTAGTACGAATATCGGCACGATGCCTGTGATGGTGCAGGAATATCTAGCTGACGCACAAAAGGGCGATAAGCGAATTATTTTGCTGGATGGTGAACCAATTGGTGCAGTTAATCGCGTCCCAAAATCAGGTGAATTTCGTGGCAATATGGCGGCGGGTGGTAGTGCAGTTCAAGTCAACATCACCGATCGCGAGCGGGAAATATGCAACCAGCTTGCACCGATCCTAAAGCGTGACGGCTTAATGTTTGTCGGTATCGATGTGATTGGCGGCTACCTCACCGAAGTTAACGTCACTAGCCCCACAGGTATTCGTGAGATCGATCGCCTTGACGGTGTATGTTTAGGCGATGTAGTCATGGATTGGCTAGCAAATCTTAATTAGTAGCTTTTAGCGCCTTAAACTTCGTAGGGTGAGTTAGCGAAGCGTAACGCACCTTACAGGAAACTAGGGTTAGAATTGAGGTAGAACATTTATAGCAACCCTGTGAAGAACCTCACTTTTCACCATGAAATTTTTTAGCTCAGAATTTATGAAAAAAGTTAAAACTCACGTCAAAGTCTGGACGCGATCGCTTGTCGTAATTTCATTGGTAGCGATCGCCATATTTGGTAACGCCCATGAAGCATTTGCCAGACGCTCAGGCGGCAGAATGGGCGGAAGCTCCTTTAGATCTGCACCAGCGCCAAGTCGCTCTATGCCATCAAATTCAGGCTATAGCGGTAACTCTTACTACGGCGGCGGCGGTGGTGGTGGATTGTTCTTCCTGCCCATGTTTTTTGGCGGCGGTGGCGGCGGATTGTTCTCGATTTTGCTACTGGTGATCGTTGCAGGCGCAATTATGCAAGCATTTCGTGGTCGTGGTGATGGCGAAGGCATCACAGGTA
>JBBRQX010000121.1:0-7452 GCA_038225745.1 Pseudanabaenales cyanobacterium
CCGTCGCTTTAAACGATGGACGGATTATTATATTTCCATGTTCAGGATTGAAATGGCTAACCCAAGCCCTTGAAGAAGAACAGCAAGACTTTAGCATTGAGTTAGATGGCTACGGAATATGGTGGGAGCGACTAGATGACGGGATTGCATTACATCATCTTCTAAGTTCAACAGTCATACCAAACAGCGATCGCCGCCCCCTCATGACAGCAAAATAACTTTGCCATAAAACCATGACCATCACCGAAGTCAGCCAACAATATTTCGCATCTCTAGAGCGTAAAAGGTCGCCAAGGTAGATCGCTTGTGCCAGTTAACAGCAAATCTTTCGTAATTTGAGCAGTTATCGGAGCCATCAATACACCATTGCGATAATGCGCTGTAGCAATCAAAATATGCGGATGATCTGGCACAAAGCCGAGAATTGGTGATTGATTAGCTTGTGGTCTGGGGCGATCGCCTGCCCATGTTTCGATAACTTCAGCACTCATAAAAGTCGGACACCACGCGATCGCTTGTTCTAGCAATAACGATACATTTGCCTCGCGGGGCAGTTCATTTGGTTCAAATTCGAGAGTTGCGCCGAGCCAATAGCGATCGTCACCCAACGGCACAATATTTAGATCCGAGCCATCCTCATTTTCTATATGCACGACATTTTTAAGATTAAGATTTGGGATGTCCAGCAACAGCGCTTGACCGCCAACAGGTTGCATTAGGTCTTGTCCTGAGTATTTAGGATGATTTTTTAGTAATGGCGCAAGTAGCGCGTTAGAACCTAAACCTGATGTCACGATCAGGCGATCGCTAGATATATCTTCTAAATTATTAACGGTTGTATTCCAAAGAAACTTGACCCCATTTTGAGTCGCCGCTTCGACTAGAGCCTTGACTAACTGCGTGGGATGCACCGCCCGATCGCATGGACTTAATAAGCCGCCATCGGTTTTCCATAAGGGAAAATCTTCAGAAATTTGTTCGCGATCTAGCCATTGCAAAGCAAAACCTTGTCTTTCGCGAATTCCCGATAGCGATCGCGCTTTCGGTTCGGCTTCAGGCGATCGATACAAATTTAAAATGCCATTGCGGTTGTAGAGAATATCGAGCTTAGTTTGGGTAACTAAATCAGAAATCAGGCGATCGTATTTACTCAAACTCGCCAAGCGCAACTTCACTAAAACACCCCTCGCCCTAGAGCTCGAAACCGCCATCATCACACCCAAAGCCGATCCTGTGGCGACCATTGCAGGTTGCGGATTTGCCTCAAGCACAGTCACATTCAGCGTATATTCACTTTTACTTAATTCATAGGCGATCGCCGCCCCGATCACACCGCAGCCAATAATAGTGATATTTCTCATCAATTTTTTAAAAGTATGTAGATGAGCGCTTTTCGCCCACCTATCTACTGTAATCAGGATTTGCACTTAATTTAGAAGTCAATGCTAGACTTTTGAGTTACAGCTGTCGCCATTCTTGTTAGGACATAAAACCCAAAAGAGGTTGGCGGCGCTCCGCGCCGCCAACCTCTTTTGGGTTTTGATTTGTCCTGATACAAGTGGCGACAGTTATTAAGTGCAAATCCTGCCGCATTTGCGATCAAAATTTTCCTATTCTTGCAAAATTACTGCATTAAAACTCGTGATTACGCTGAACCTGCTGCACCCTATCGAAGCCACACCGATCCAAACATGGAAATTTGCATCTAATCCTGTGATCAGGATCGGGCGCTCTGGCGATAATGACGTAATTCTTTATAGTTCAGTTGTTTCTCGTTATCATGTCGAGCTACATCGTCATTCATTGCATTGGGAAATTGTAAATATTGGTGCAAACGGCACATATATCAATGATCAGCAAATTGATAAAGAGCGCGTAATTGATGGATTAACAATTCGCCTTGCCACAACTGGCCCCAAGTTACAAATTGTACTAGATAGCTCTGAAGCAATGGCTCCTTCACCTCGTGAGGCTGTCGCCAAGCCATCACCAACTAAGCCAGCCGATGGTCGTCCTACGTTCATGGCTCGTAAATAACTTGTACTAATTTGGCGCTTTTGAAATATGCGATCGCCAGATATCGTAATATTGTAAGCTTGGCATAATTTGACACTCGCTGTTCGGTATTATTTTTATGAAAGTCACATTAGAGAAGCTCCCCGCTAGTCAAATTGGTTTTGACATTGAAGTAGAAGGGGCAAAGTCTCAAGCAATATACGATCGCATCGTCAAAGACTTGACGCGCACGATGCAAGTCCCCGGTTTTCGCAAAGGTAAAGCGCCTACTCAACTTGTATTGAGACAAGTTGGTACAGCGCGACTCAAGGTTAATGTTCTTGAAGAGCTGTTAGAAAAAACCTTGAATGAAGCCCTTGCTGAAAATAAAGAAGTTAAAGACAAAGCTCTGGGCGGCTTTCAATTAATTACTAATATTGAAGATCTTGTCCTAACCTTCACCCCTGGTCAAGAAGTATCCTTTAAAGCGGCGATCGACGTTGAGCCAGAAGTTACCCTCAACAAATATCAAGGCTTCACCGTCCAAGCCGAAGAAATTAAGTCAGATCTTTCGGAAGTTGATCGCACCTTAAATGAATTTCAAGTTCGTAAAGCAACGATTGTCCCCATCGAAGATCGCCCTGTCGCCTTAAATGATGTCGTCACCGTCGATCTCAAAGTCCTTGATCGCGCCACTGGTGAAGTATTACCCGACGCAGGTGAAGATGATTTTCAGCTAGATGTTGATGAAAAAGCATTTATTCCTGAAGTCATTACCGCGATTATTGGTGCTGCGATCGATGATGTCGTTGAAGTCGAATCAATTTTTCCTGAAGAATATTCACCTGAAGAATATGTCGGCAAGGAAATCAAATATGTAGTCACGATCAAATCAATCAAAGGACGCGAACTTCCTGCTCTTGATGACGAATTTGCTCAATCGATCAGCGACAAAGAAACGATCGCCGAATTGCGTGAAATGCTCGAAAAACGGGTGACCAATGAAGCTGAGTCTAAAACCCAAGCTAACAAAGAACGCGCTGTCCTTGACGCACTCACCGCCGAACTTGAAGTTGATTTGCCTGTCACCCTCTTGCAGCAAGAACTTGACTTTTTGGTAAGACAACAAGCCAACTACTTGCAAGAGCGCATCGATCCTGCGATGGCAAAGCAACTATTTACCAAGGAATTGGTCGAAGAAATGCGTCGCATCAGTCAGCCAGAGGCGGTTAACCGCCTCAGACGTAAAGTTGCGCTTGACAAAATCGCTGAGCTAGAAAATCTCACTGTCGATGATGCCGCACTCAAAGAGAGAGTTGCTGAAACCCTTGAAGCAATTAAAGATCCCAACATTGATCCTGCTAGATTAGCTGGTCTCATTCATGAAGAAATGAAGACTGAAATCGCGGTGAAGTGGTTGATCGAGCATTCTGAAATCGAGCTAGTTGAGCAAGGCTCACTTAAGCCAGAAATTCTTGAAAGCATCTCACCAGAGACTGATGCCGATGTTGTCACTGTTGACGCAACATCTGAAGAAGCTTAATTAAAAAAAGAAAGGGGGGTGCTAAGCACCCCCTTTCTTTTTTTAATTAAGCTTAAAATAAATGGTATGTCTGGATACCAATACAATTTTTGAGGCATAATAGCTCTCAAGAAGTTATGGTAAAACTTAAGCTTTGCTACTCAAGTTTTATGTAGGACGTTGCATCAAAATTATGGTGAATTCAAAACGAATGTACCCTTTATCTAGTCAATTAACATCAAATCAGTTTGCGATCGCCTCGACCCATAATATCCAGAGCGTCCATAATCAGGTCGTGCCAATGGTGGTCGAGCAATCAGGTAAAGGCGAGAGAGCATTCGATATTTTCTCGCGCTTGTTGCGTGAGCGAATCGTGTTCTTGGGTTCACAAGTCGATGACACTACCTCAAACTTGATCATGTCGCAGCTTTTATTTTTAGAAGCTGAAGATCCTGAAAAAGATATTTATCTCTATATCAACTCTCCTGGTGGCTCGGTCTACGCAGGCATGGCGATCCTTGACACCATGAACCACGTCCGTCCCGATGTTTGCACCATCTGCATGGGGCTAGCAGCTAGCATGGGCGCATTTCTACTAGCATCTGGCGCTAAAGGCAAACGTATGTCATTGCCTAATGCCAGAATCATGATTCACCAGCCGCTTGGGGGCGCTCAAGGACAAGCCGTTGACATTGAGATTCAAGCGCGAGAAATCTTGTTTATCAAGCGATCGCTCAATGAAATGCTGTCCGAAAGTACAGGCAAGTCTTTTGAGCAAATCGAGCAAGATACCGAACGCGATTTCTTCATGTCACCTGCCGAAGCTCAGCAATATGGTTTAATCGATCACGTTTTAACTAATTCCAAAAGCCTCCAGCCATCAGCCCTATCGCTCGTCTAGCCATAGCGACACATTACATCGAGATAGCTTATGCCCAGTAAATATGACTCTCATCTAAAATGTTCCTTCTGTGGTAAATCGCAGGAACAGGTACGCAAGTTAATTGCGGGACCAGGGGTATATATTTGTGATGAGTGTGTGGATTTGTGTAATGAAATCCTCGATGAGGAGTTGTTTAGCAGCCCTCCTCCTCAGGCTGCCCAACGGAAAGATCCTGCCAACGAAAAGCGGAAAACCAAAACTGCGGCAAATCTTAGTCAAATTCCTAAGCCTCGCGATATCAAGCGATATCTCGATGAAAATGTTGTCGGTCAAGACGAAGCTAAGAAAGTTTTGTCGGTGGCCGTTTATAACCACTACAAGCGTTTGAGCTTCATTGAGTCATCGGCAAAAGGTCAGAATGAAGACGACATTGAGCTGCAAAAATCGAATATTTTACTAATTGGTCCCACAGGCTGCGGTAAAACCCTTTTGGCACAAACCCTAGCCGAAATGCTGGATGTGCCTTTTGCGGTTGCTGATGCCACGACACTCACCGAGGCAGGCTATGTCGGTGAAGATGTTGAGAACATTTTACTGCGGCTATTGCAGGTCGCCGATCTTGATGTTGAAGAGGCTCAACGCGGCATTATTTATATCGATGAAATCGATAAAATTGCGCGTAAGGGTGAAAACACTTCAATTACTCGCGACGTATCGGGTGAAGGCGTACAGCAAGCCTTGCTAAAAATGTTGGAAGGGACGATTGCGAATGTGCCGCCTCAAGGTGGACGCAAGCATCCTTATCAAGATTGCATTCAAATTGACACCAAAAATATTTTGTTTATTTGCGGTGGTGCTTTTGGGGGCATGGAGAAGCTGATCGAACAGCGCATTGGTAAAAAGTCAATGGGCTTTGTTCAGCAAGGTGAGTCGATTCCTCGTGAAAAGCGCACTGCGGAAATTCTCAAAAATGTGCAACCTGACGATCTCGTTAAATTTGGGATGATTCCTGAATTTATTGGTCGTGTACCCGTTGCGGCTGTACTCGATCCTCTTGACGAAAAAGCGCTTATGGCAATCTTGACTGAGCCGCGCAGCGCTCTGATCAAGCAATACCAAAAGCTTTTGAAAATGGATAATGTCCAACTTGAGTTTCAGCCCGATGCAGTTCAGGCGATCGCTAAGGAAGCCTACCGTCGTAAAACAGGAGCGCGAGCTTTGCGTGGCATCGTCGAGCAGTTGATGCTGGACATGATGTATGAGTTGCCTTCACGTAAAGATGTCACGAAGTGTTTAATCACTCTCGATATGGTTGAGAAACTATCAACGGCGGAGATTTTGCAACATCCTGCATCACTGCCCAAGCCTGAATCAGCATAGAGACAAAAAAGCCCCGCTAAGCGGGGCTTTTTATTAAATACAAAGCAAAGATGATTCGGTGGGCTTCGCCCACCGAATCATCTTTGCTTTGTGATCGTGAACTGAATTATGGTGCGTTTGTTACTTTAATTTTTTCTTGATAAAGTCCACTAGCTGCTGGAATTGTTTGTTTTGTGAAGCAATTTGTTGTTCTAATAGCTTGCACTTAGTTTCCAGTGCTTCAACTCGTTTGACCAGACCCTCATCTGCGTGTTCTTGGACGGCGACATTCACAGTTGAAGCTACAGAAATGGTCGAGATATGCGGACGCTTCTGAGCTAACACCATTGCTCTTTTAATCGCCGTAATTAATTCTTTCTGCTCAAAAGGCTTTTCGACAAATACTAGATATTTATCTTCAAATGGTTCAGAAATTTTACTAGTTACTTCTTCTTTGCGTCCAGACATCAAAACTAGGGGAATACGGCTTAGTTCAGGACTTTGCTGCAAAGTCTCATAAACCTCAAAGCCGCTCATCCGAGGCAATAGGAAATCTAACATGATCATCCAAGGCTTTTCTTGATGAATCATCTCCAGCCCCTTGATGCCGTCGGCTGCCTCTAGCACGTCAAAGTTTGCGGGCGGGAGCATGTCACGCACCATATTACGGATTACGCGACTATCATCAATTACTAGTATTTTGTGAGCTGCCACTGCTGATAACCCCTTATTTGGTTAGTAGTCAAGTAAAAGCTTACTGGGTTTTGTAAGATTTAGTTCTTGAATTCGCAATAATTTAGCATATAAATATTGCCAAAGTTAGCAGCGATCGCCTTTAATTTTGGAAACAGCAACAATAGCTGATGTTGATCGCTTGACTAGCTCTGTATAATCTCAAGTACAAAGATCGGGCTTGGTTTATCCATACTCAAATTTTTCAGAATATTTAAGCGATCGCCCAATGCTAAAACTGCCAACAAAACTAAACTCAGCCTTAATTAACTCCAGTGCAACCAAAACTTCTGACAAAACTTCTGATGAAAGTACCAGCAATGGTAAAAAGTCTACGATCATCAAATTAGAAAACGTGCGTAAGACCTATGCCAATGGTGCTGTTGGTTTACGCGATGTGAATATCGAAATTTATAAAGGCGACTTTAAATTTATTACAGGGCATTCAGGATCGGGAAAGTCCACATTATTGAAGTTACTGTATGGCGCAGAGCAGGTCACGGATGGTGAAGTGACTGTGAATGGGTTTAACCTCAAAGGTTTAAAAGGAAATAATCTGGCAATGTTGCGCCGCAAGATTGGGATCGTCTTTCAAGATTACAAGCTTGTCCCAAAGCGCACGGTTTCGGAAAATATAGCTTTTGTGCTAATGGCGCAGGGCTACACCTATAAGGAAATTCAGCGCCGAGTTCAACCTGCGCTAAAAATGGTGGGTTTATTACATAAGGCGGATTGTTTTCCTGAAGAGCTTTCGGGCGGAGAGCAGCAACGCACAAGTATTGCCAGAGCGATCGTGAATACGCCACCGCTTGTGCTTGCCGATGAGCCGACAGGCAACCTCGATCCAGATAATGCTTGGCAAGTAATTAAAATCTTAAAAAAGCTAAATTCTTTTGGGGTGACGGTGCTTTTGACGACTCACGATGAGCAGTTAGTCCGAGCTGCTAATCATCCTGTATTA
>JBBRQX010000122.1:0-7428 GCA_038225745.1 Pseudanabaenales cyanobacterium
TGACCGCCCCATTCGCCGCGCAGTTGACTTTCAAAGGCATATTCCACGCCCGATTTGCCGATCAAATCCCCAGGACGATAGCCTTTTTCGCGTAATCTCGATAACACTTTTTCAGTTAGCTCACCTGTATAGCCCAGAACATGCGCCGCGACATCACCATTGGGATAATAGCGTACTGCTTCAGGCTCGACTTTTACGCCAGTTAATTCGAGGCTATGCTCGGAAAGTACGGTCACTAATTTGGGACTAATTGCCGCAGACACTCGAACTAGGTTCGGTGAGTTATAGCCCTCTTGCTCAAGCTTATCGGTAATCGTCTGGGCAGAAACACCGATTAACTTAGCCAAACGATTAATAGTTGGCTGCCATTTATC
The DNA here is from genome assembly GCA_038225745.1 of Pseudanabaenales cyanobacterium. GTDB lineage: Bacteria > Cyanobacteriota > Cyanobacteriia > Pseudanabaenales > Pseudanabaenaceae > Pseudanabaena. The sequence goes on from JBBRQX010000122.1 coordinate 375, forward strand.
CTTAGGTTGGGCGATCGGCCAGAGATAAACCACATGCGCCAATCGACTTGAGGCAAGAATATTACCTTTACGATCAAAAAGCCGTCCTCTTTCAGGTGGTTTAGCAATTAATCTGATCCGATTATTTTCAGCAAGTTGTTGGTTACGATCGCCTTCAACGACTTGCAAGTAAAAAAGCCGTCCGCCCAAAATCCCCATTAACACCAATACGCTTAACAAAAATAAAACTGCGGCACGTATCCCTTTTCCCATTGTGCGGGTGTTTTCGGTGGGATTAAAGGGAGAAATTTGTCTTTTTGTAAAAGTCATATTGCTGGGGAAAGATTTTAGGGAAGGTTTTTTCGCTAGAATAAGATCTAGGTCTATTGTATGGCGATCGCAAATTTAATTAGTTTTAATTAGTGCGATCGCGTATTTGATGAATAGCTTTAATGTTCAAGAGGAGTTAAAAGCCCGTGGTTGTGACACCTGTACGTCGAGTAGGACGAAAGTGGAGTAATCTCAGTTTTACTTCCACACTCTATCTTGCCCCAGTACTAGATTTGTTGCTTGACGAAGTACCGTTAGAATGGCAGCCAGAAGTACGCTTGGGTTTGCAGGAAGCATTGGTTAACGCAGTAAAACATGGCAACGCCCTCGATCCATGTAAGCAAATCACGGTTAAGTTTTCGATAGTTTCAGAGATGTATTGGTGGGTTATTACCGATCAAGGCTGTGATCTGCAATCTTCTGGCGGCTCCAGTAAGGATGATCCTACGCCATGTCATGATCTAGAATGTGGGCGGGGTTTTTATATATTACGCAAGATTTTTGAACATGTGCATTGGGATAGCGGTAGCCATCGCCTCACATTATGTAAAAAGATTGAACAATTAAGCAAACCAATTATCATTTAAATCTTATAGCGCTTTGCGCTCAAACCAGAACCAATAAAAACTTTAAAAGGGTTGCGAAGCAACCCTTTTAAAGTTTTTATTGCTGCAAAAAGTTAGAGAGGTTGCAAAGCAGCCTCTCTAACTTTTTGGGCTTAGCGAAAACCTTTGCCTTGCGAAGATTCTGTCCAGAGCATTAGCTCCCCATCTGCATTCGCGGCAGCTAATTTTTTACCCAATGGTTGCCACTGCAAAGCCGTGATCGCACCCATTGGCGTATCGAGAGCTTGTACCCAATCCTTAGCATCCTTCCAAATCGCGATTCTGCCATTTTCATCGGCGGAGGCTAATATCTCTGATTTGGGTTTAAAGGCAACAAAGCCAACGATGCTGTTATGCCCTTTAATAACTTCACCTTCCCAACCAACATTTAGATCGGCGTGTTTTTCCCAAACAACCACATCAGAGCCACTGGAGGAACATAAGAGCGGCGAGGTTTTGCTAGCTGACCAATCAAAGGAGCGAATCTTTCCCGGAAATCCCTGCATCCGCCAAGGTGAAGCATCAAAGTCAGAGCCTAGCCATTGCATGACCACAACCAAGTTATCGAGTGTGCTAGCTACGAGATATTGTCCTGCATGATCCCAAACTAGTTTGGCGATCGCTGTCGGTGCTTCAAACAAAATCGGGTCTTCATACCAGTCTTGAGAAGACCAAACTTTGATGCCACCATCCCCGCTAACGGAGAGGTAATCGCCACTTGGATGCCATGCGATCGCCAATACTGTTGATTGTTCAAAATGCAAAGTTGTCAGGATATCTAGAGTTTCAGCGCTCCAGATTTGCACATATTTACCGAAACTAAAGGCGAATTCAGCACGGGTAGGATGCCAGACCAAATGCTCGATCCATGTTTTGCCAAGATCCAGAGTTGCGGCGATCGCAGGCTTATCACCGTCTAATTTCCAGACGCGCACTTTGCCATCTTGTCCACCTGCCGCGAGCCAGTGACTATCGGCTGAAAATCCCAAACAATCGATCGCAATTTCCGTTGGTACTTGTAAGGTAGTTTGCTTTTGGGCGAGATCGTTACCTGCTTTAGCGTCATCAAATAAAGCTATTTCACCCGAAGCAGTGGCGGCGGCGAGATATTTACTATTTGCTGACCATGCGATCGCGGTGACATATTCACTCATGGTAATGTGCGCTTGAGATTGGGGATTGAGGATCAGCGTAGTCTTAGGCTTGGGCATAGTGGTTATTTTGTTGTCTACAAGGCATTTTAACCTAGTGCAAAGCGCTACTTATCACCGCGTGTTAGCATAATTTGACGGGTGTTTTCGTTCCTGCTAACCCAGTACCGCTTTCGACCAAATTAATTTCAGACAATCAAGCACAGAAGTTTAGCAAAATGACCAACTTATTTCCCATCCTCGCCGCATCTGATCCCCTTGTCTCAGGTTTTATCGACAAAGAACTCCATAGACAACGCAATAATATCGAATTAATTGCCAGCGAAAATTTTACATCCCTTGCCGTCATGGCAGCACAGGGATCGGTATTGACTAATAAATATGCTGAAGGGCTTCCCCACAAGCGCTATTACGGCGGTTGTGAATTTGTAGACGAAATCGAATTGATCGCCATCGATCGCATCAAACAATTATTCGGCGCAGCCCATGCCAATGTCCAGCCCCACTCTGGCGCACAGGCTAACTTTGCCGTGTTTTTGACCTTGCTCAAACCGGGGGATACATTCTTAGGGATGGACTTGTCCCACGGTGGACATTTGACCCATGGTTCTCCTGTAAACGTGTCGGGCATGTGGTTTAACAAAGTTCATTACGGATTGAATAAAGAAACCGAGCAGCTAGATTTTGACTTGATTCGCGATCTTGCTCTGAAGCATAAGCCCAAATTAATCATTTGCGGCTATTCGGCATATCCAAGAATTATTGATTTCGTTAAATTTAGGGCGATCGCTGATGAAGTTGGCGCTTACTTGATGGCAGATATTGCCCACATCGCAGGGCTAGTCGCATCAGGACATCATCCCAATCCGATCCCCTATTGTGATGTCGTCACCACCACCACCCACAAAACTTTGCGGGGCCCTCGCGGCGGATTGATCATGACTCGCGATGCTGCGCTCGGCAAAAAATTTGATAAATCAGTTTTCCCTGGTTCGCAAGGTGGTCCACTCGAACATGTGATCGCCGCTAAAGCTGTCGCCTTCGGTGAAGCATTGCGTCCTGAGTTCAAGACCTATTCTGGACAAGTGATTGCTAACTCACAAGCCCTTGCTGCTCAATTGCAAGCCCGTGGTTTTAAACTGGTGTCCAATGGTACTGATAACCATTTGCTGCTGGTCGATCTGCGTTGTATCGGTATGACTGGTAAGGTTGCCGATTTATTGGTAAGCGGCATCAATGTCACCGCTAATAAAAATACAGTTCCATTCGATCCTGAATCGCCATTTGTGACAAGTGGTTTGCGCCTTGGTGCGCCTGCGATGACTTCACGCGGTTTGAAGGAAGTTGACTTCCGCGAAATCGGTAATATCATCGCCGATCGCCTCTTGAGTCCTGATAGCGATGCTGTCCAAACTAATTGCATTACCAGAGTTCAGACTTTATGCGATCGCTTCCCGCTCTATCCTGAACTGGAGTATCCCAAAATTAGCGTTAGAGAACCTGCTCTAGCTGTCTAAAAGTAAGCATCTTATCTAAAAGAAAAAAGCCTCGTTTTACGAGGCTTTTTTCTTACGCAATACTTGATGGCTTACTCCAAGTCAACTAGAAGACATGTTGATATTAGTAGGGGCGAAGCATTCCCACCGATACTTACAAATTCTAAGATATCTTTATTTGGGAATGCTTCGCCCAAACCTTGCAACGCAGGAACAATTTATCGATTAAGGCGAAGAGAGTTTAGCATTTGCGAATTGAGATTTTAGTGATGAGTTGAGATATGGTGGCGCAAATGCTAAACCCCTACAAATGGGATATTATTTTTAGAAGTCACCTAATTAACCGATCAATCGGCAAATAAGAGACAGTCAGAAAATAATCGATCCTTTATTTACCCTAGAAATCACTGGGATCGCCCACTCCTATAGCAGCAATTTTCTTAAGTAACGGGATCATTTACTTTTTGGTAAACTCTAAAAATGACAGTGGATAACTTGGGTTAGCGGCAAATCCTAAAATGCCGCGATCGCGATGTTCGTAAATTAATTCGTTTTGGGAATCAAACAAGAAAGTACCACCGCGCTGGGTCATATATGTTGCATCGGGAACATAGGCCTTCCAATTGCCAAGAACTTCTGCCATATTTCGCAATCGTAAAGTTGCTAATTCAAAAGGGCGCTGAAACCCTGTACCGCCAGCTAAATTAAAGAAAGAACCTTTTAATGGCGGTAATGGTGCAGACTTAATTACTTCGTCTTCGCTGATTAATTGCGGTGCATTGCGATCGCCGCTATAGCCACGAAATACTTCCTTTAAAGTTCCTTGACTGCCAATCCCCGCACACATCAGCATCAAATTTACCCAAGCGCTTTGTCCTGAAGATAGCAGGGGAAATTGAGTGGTTAGTCCAGAGTAGAGATTTAGCTGGCGATGTAAGTCACCTGTCGGATCAACAAACATCCAGTTTGGATCGAAGCCTGTAAACTTGCAGAAGTATTCCCCAGATTGGCGATCGCCAATGCCAATTGCTCTCACGGCAATTCCTGCTGATGTAATGCGATCAATTTCTCTCTGTATCCACCAAATATATTCGAGGCTATCAAAATCGCCTAGTTGGGGTAGCACTAAAATTAATTTACGTTGGACTGATGGGCAATTATCAAAGATATTAGCGATCGCGCGATCGCCAATACGCAGCCGTTGGGTTTGACTAAGAATTTTGTATATATCTTGTTGCATGACAATCCATAAAATAAGGTTGCTCCTGCCAAAGGTAGGGGCAACCTTATTTTATGCTTTCAACTATACTTACAGCGCTTTGCGATGAAACCAAATCCAGATTTTTTGTAAAAGCCCCGCAAAGCGGGGCTTTTACAAGATTAATGAAAAGGATAAGATTAAGCAGCAACAACTACAGGGCTGTCCATTTTCTTCAATTGCTGAACTAGCAAGCTTAGGAATAAACCGACATCGGTGACAACACCAACAGATTCAACAGAACCGCGATCGCTGAGTTTAGTCACCACCGCAGGGTTAATATCCACACAAACCATTTTCACACCTGCGGGAGTCATGTTACCCACACCGATAGAATGCAGCATCGAGGACAACATCAAAATCATGTCAGCGCCGCGAATTTGTTCGCTGTATAAGCGTTGTGCTTCCAGCAAATCCATAACCGTATCAGGCAATGGGCCATCATCACGAATAGAACCAGCTAGTACAAAGGGAATATCCTTGGTGACACATTCATACATCACACCAGTCTTCACAAAACCAGCTTCGATCGCTTTGTGGATGCTGCCATAGCGACGCACTGAGTTAATTACTTTGAGGTGATGGCGATGTCCACCTTTGACGCTGATACCGCGCTTGAGATCGACTCCGAGGGAAGTTCCCATTGAGGCTTGTTCCATGTCGTGAACCGCGATCGCATTACCACCGAGTAGCGATTGCACATAGCCTTCATGAATCAAGTAGGCAAGGTGAGGAGCGCCGCCAGTATGCACGACTACGGGGCCACAGGAGACAACTAATTTGCCGCCGCGATCGCGAATTTGGCGAAGTTCCCACGCAATTTGCTCGACGATAAGTTCGACGCGGCGTTCGCTCGATACACCTGCACCCATGAAGGAAAATTCTTCTTTTTTAGCGGTATCTCTAGCTTCGGGTTTACGCACAGTCCGCACACCGTCATAACCAACCACCACGCGATCGCCTACGACTAAATCACGCAGAAGCTTGCAGGTTGCCATCTTACTATCGGGACTAATCGCGATCGCTGCATCCATACGCTGATTGGTGCAACGAATCCATTCACCATCCACACAAGCATCGGTAGGATAAATTGTGCTTACATAGAAGTCATCGGGAGCAACACCGTCTTGTAATACCGCTTCAAGATTGGCATCCGTTGTATCGCGATCTTGCAACACTGCACCGATTTCGATTAGTTCGCCCATGATTGTTTCCATGAGGTCATGGGATGGCGCAGAAATGCGGATTTTGGCGAGCGATGTACTTTGTCGCTGTTCACCAAGATTAAACTCTAATACTTGGAAGCTACCACCATTGTCAGTTACTAAATCGAGCGCTCGATTGATGATGCCAGAATCAAGCAAATGCCCTGTCAACTCGACAATACGCGCTTCAACACCACTTGGCTCAATTGCAACTTGTTTACCAGTAATAGAAACTTCAATAGTTCTCAAGGTTAGACATTTGGCTGCGCCACCTGCTTTTAAGAACTCAGTCAGCGGCGTTTCGATCACATCAAAACCACAGTTGGTAATTTGCTGTTTTAAGCGATCGCTGATTTTGTTCATGACAACATGGCGATCAACGTTTACCGCGTTACAAGCAAAGTTAACCGCGTCTGCTTCTTCAATCACGATTCGTTTATCCGCAGGAACCCGCATCTCAATCAAGCGATTGGAATAGGAATCAAATGCAGGTGGATAATATAGCAAATATCCGCCAGCTAAAGGACAGAAGCAGGTATCAAGGTGATAGAAGCGATTATCAATTAGACGTAATGATAGAACTTCGACATCAAGCCATTTCGCCAAATAGGGATGGGCATCTAGTTCGGAACGGAAGCCATAGCCAGCCCATAACCAACCACCAGTGCGATCGAACAAGGCATCACCCGCACCTTCAAAGGGTAAATCTTTGGGGAGTTCAAATACTGTAAATCCCTTAGATTCAAACCAAGCTTTGAAATAGGGTTCTTCGCCTTGACGCTCTTTGTGTAAAAAACGGCTGAGTACAGCTTTGTCGCCCAATACCAATCCAGCATTGGCAGTAAATACCATGTCTGGCCAGCCCTTTTCAGGAGTCACGAGATCGACATTGACTAAACCCTTGAGGACTTCATAAAGCTTTTGCCATTGCACCACGGCGCGATCGCGGCTTGATTTGTGAACGTTGCCCTCCATCCAAGGATTGATCACATAATCTACGTCATAGTGATCGGGCGCACACATCAAATAA
>JBBRQX010000123.1:0-7426 GCA_038225745.1 Pseudanabaenales cyanobacterium
CTTTGTCCCGATTGTTGGTCAAGCATGGATTGGCATTGTCCCTAGCGATCGCGTGATTGGTATCTCCAAATTTAATCGGATCGTGGACTGGGTGATGAGTCGCCCACACATTCAAGAAGAGGCGGCGATTATGGTTGCCGATACGATTGAAGATCTGATTAAGCCCAAAGGTTTAGCTTTTGTAATCAAGGCTCAGCATATGTGCATGAGTTGGCGCGGAGTCAAAGAACCTGACACTAAAATGGTCAACTCGATCGTGCGCGGTGTATTCCGACAAGATGCATCAATGAAAAAAGAATTCTTTGACCTCATTCGCGCTCACGGCTTTGGCGATTAAAAGCCAAAAGGGCTGTAGCGCACGCGCAGCGTGCGCTCACGGCTTTGGTTTTATTACGAAAACCCAGAGAGCAAAGTCGGCATTTAATGCCAACTTTGCTCTCTGGGTTTTGATTTGTGATAGCTAGCATTTATAGTGTTTTGTAGAACAATTTATATTAAAGACAATGAAAAATTGGCTAAAAAAATCTTTTGATTTAATTTTATATGTAGCGATCGCCAGTTGTGTCAGCCTAAGTCTATTGTTAGGAATCATATTTGGTGATGCTCAACCCGCACAAGCAAGGCTCACTGATGATAGCTACGATGGCAATATATTTGCTCTCTATGGTGGAAACGGCTCGATTGTGCCACCGAAGATTAGTTTAGCTCAATCTCTTGAGAAGGGGCGAGCCTCGATGTTAGTTTTTTATGTCGATGACAGTGCCGACTGTAAGAAATTTTCGCCAATTCTCAACTTAGCTCAAGGCTTTTATGGCAAAACGGTTAGCTTAATTGCCGTTTCGGTCGATAGCTTAGACTTACAAAAAAAGAAATACGCCCCAAACGAAGAAGCTTATTACTATAAAGGTACTGTCCCGCAAACAGTTCTAATTTCTGGTGATGGCAAAGTTAGCTTTGATCGCGAAGGCCCATTTGGATTTGAAGAACTAGACTCCGCAATTCGAGACCTACTAGGTTTACCCGATGCTCCTCCCGAACTAAAATTCCGTAAAACTGATAAAGTCATCAATGAGTTGAATCCTTAGAAAAATCCCATCCTATTTTTCGTCACCTGTATAGTGAAGTTTTACTGGTGGCGAAAAGATAAAGACACCAACGAAATCTGGATAAGCTGATATATAAATATAGATTAAGCGGAAAATTAGTTCTAGGAACTTGAAAGGAATCAATGTTAAATAGTTTAAGCCTTAAAAACTTCACGGTTTTTCCTAGCGCAGATCTCCAATTTTCCAAATATCTCAACGTGATCATTGGCGAGAATGGCGCAGGAAAGACTCATCTTCTCAAAGTTGCCTATGCATCTCTTGCAACTAGTTGGGAAGAAAGTCGCAAGCCGACACGCAGCACACCAACAAAAGCTATATTACAAACTCGTTTAGCAGAAAAGTTAATCAATGTTTTTCGCCCTGAGTCTCTTGGACGATTGGCTCAGCGTAAGAAGGGGCGTGAGAGATGTGATATCAAACTATGCTTTGAGAATCCGCAGTTTAATCTTGATTTTAGTTTTTCGACAAGTAGTAAGACAGAAGTATTAATAGAGCAAGTCCCAGAATCTTGGCTGGAAATTGCCCCAGTTTATATTCCCACACGAGAATTACTCACCATATTTCCTAACTTTGTCTCCATATACGAAGGTCATTATCTAGAGTTTGAAGAAACTTGGCGAGATACTTGTCTCCTTCTGGGAAATCCTTTACAGCGTGGCACTAACGAGAGGCGCATCCAAGAACTATTAGAGCCGATTCAAAAAGCAATTGGTGGAGTAATTGAGCTAGATATAAATGGTCGCTTTTATTTGAAAACCAAGCGAGAGCGCTTTGAGATGCCTCTCATTGCTGAAGGACAGCGTAAGTTAGCAATGTTGGCACGGCTAATTGCAACTGGAGTATTGATAGACAAAGGCTTTTTATTCTGGGACGAGCCTGAAGCAAATCTAAATCCACGTCTGATCAAACAAGTAGCACAGAGTATCGTTAGTCTTAGCAAAACAGGCATACAAGTATTTATCGCTACGCATAGCCTATTTCTATTGCGTGAGCTAGAAATTTTAATGTCTGATCGACAAAATGAACAATTTCCTACGCGATTTTTTGGTTTGCACTTCAAAGGCGATCTTGTTGAAGTGTCCCAAGGAGATGCGATCGATGACATTGGCGATATTACCACCCTTGACGAAGAACTTGCTCAATCCGATCGCTTTATGCAAGGTGGAGTCTAAAGTATGCAAGATTTTCAAGTTGATAGTTTGACATTTAGTTTTCCTAACTCATGGCAAGTTTCTAAATATGATGAGTGGGATTTTTATCGTAACCAGTTCTTAAAAATGCTAGATGGAATCAAGGCAGTAGATCTAATTGCTATTGAAAACCAAGTGGTATGGCTTATCGAAGCGAAAGACTATCGCTCTCATCGGCGTGAGAAGACTATAAGCCTAGTTGATGAAGTTGCAAAAAAAGTGGTTTGGACTCTTTCGGCTATGATCCCTGCAAAAATAAATGCCTCAAATAGTTTTGAAAGTAATTTTGCTAAAGATGTTTGCAATGCTACAAAAGTGCGGATTGTCTTACATCTTGAGCAATCAGTAAAAAACTCAAAGCTATTTCCTCGTGCTGTTGATCCGACGAAAGTGCAACTTAAACTAAGAACTCTTATCAAGCCAATAGATCCACATCCAAAGGTTGTCGAGTCTACTCAAATGCAAAATCTAGCATGGACAGTAACTTAACTCCCCTAAATTTCTAGGCTCCATAGGTGCTTCGGGGAAGTAAAATATCAAAAATGGCTCAATTTTGTATATGACAAGCATACTCAGAAATTATTACTCCAGATCCAGCAATGAGTGAAGATATTATTTTAGATCTAGATTTGGCACGTCAGCAACTGGCAAAACGCGCCCAGCAATTATCAATTCCTCAAATCGAAAAGCATTTATTTTTATGTGCTGACCAGACTAAGCCTCTCTGCTGTCAAAAAGAAATCAGTCTACAAGCATGGGACTACCTGAAACGCCGTATTAAAGAACTCGATCTGGAAACAAAAGTCTTTCGGACTAAAGCTAATTGTTTGCGAGTATGCGATCGCGGCCCAATTTTATTAGTCTATCCAGATGGTGTTTGGTATCATTCCGCAACGGCGGAAGTAATAGAAAGGGTACTTCAAGAACATATTATTGGCGGCAAAATCGTCTTAGATTATGTTTTTGTTGCACCTGAAGGTGCGTAATAAAGCCCAAGAATCTACAGCACACATTATGCGTGCGTCATAGATTTTTGGGCTTTAAGGGTTGAGCGATTTTATTGAGAAAGGGCGGCTTTGCGAGAGTCAAATAACTGTAAAACAGCACCCTTGATCATTGAGATTACATGAGGATCGCAGCTTGCAATCAACTCCTCAGAGGTTAAGTTACCCTTAAAAAATTCTTTAGAAAGATTTAACATGCGTTGCATTTCGGCAAAGCCGATTGATTTCACCATAAAAGTTGCCACAGGTGAATTTTTCACGTCGTAACTAGAATCAACTGTGCGCCCTTTGTCTAAAAGGTCTAAAACCTCAGCTTCGATCGGACTTGAAGGTTTGTGTGGTGTGATAACTTCTGGAAGCAACTGCTCTAAACCCAATACATGCGTGTCTTCTAGTGGCAATTCTCCCATCATGGTGGAGAGTGAGATATCACGACCAATCCGAAATGATAGGGCTTCTAAGATGGCGATCGAAGTTAATTTTATGCCTAAATACAATCTTGATACTTCTAGATTTTGCTTGGTTTGGGCAAGTAATTTGTAGTAGGTTTTCTCACTTGGCTCATCACGATAGCGCCGAAAAACTATTTCAGGTGATAAGAAGTTCATAAATCCTTCCATTTTCTGCATGGAAACTCGATAGCCATGCACACTATAGGAATTTACATTTTTAAGATCATGATTTGTCTCTGGAATTAGATTCCAAGTATTATTAAGAAACCGCGATGAGTTAGGACTAGCAAAGTTTTGTACATCACGATTGGACAAGCGGACAGTCCTCTTGACAATTTCAGCAATTTCTGGATCGCTCCATCCAAATTGAAATAGTTCATTGGCATTAACTAATCGACCAAACAGCAAGTCGGAACAAGTCAACCCAGAATCTGACTGAGGACGAAAGGGAATTGTTGCTTCAATACATGCTGTTATTTCGGTCAATTTTGCTAAGGGCAACATGTTCTCTAGGGCTTTAATCGCAATTAGCGCACTGAGAAATTCATTTTGTCCACATAGAGGTAATAGGGGCTGTCCATGCTCAAACCCAAACAGCATCGTTACCATTTTAAAAACTATGTCTTCTTGAAGTTCAGGCGGTTCCAGAATGACTAACTGCTCGCGATCTTGTTTCATATAGGGCGAAATATAGCGGCTGATATTGACACTGATGCCTTGATCGACCTGTACATAAACGAGATCATGAAATAAAGCCGATATTATTTCGATCGCATCTCCTCTTTCACCTACTTCAAAAATATGATTTGGCGTATGAAACGATCGCCAAGGGCCAGTCATGGTTTGAATGATCAAATTGGAGATTTTTGTCAGTCGATCTTTGTCAACCTGACCATTTAAGTCGGCGATCGCCTTTGTTAGGCAATCTAGACATTTTTGTTTATCCGTTGCAGTACTCATCTAAGTTTCTCCGCATTTAACGTCTTCGTATTTATCGCGTTTTTCTGAGCGTCTCAACTACTTTACTGGAGTTTTTAATTACTTTAGATGATCAACAGTGCTAAGCGCCGCGAATCTCTAACATATTAATACGGCTAGTTAAAGATGTTGCTGTATCAAGGAGAATCTATAAAAAACTGTCGGTTGCTAAGTATAAGAAATTAGTTTTTTATGTTACTAATCATAATTGATTAAATTTAAGATTATGTATATCGTCAGTTTGGCTTGTAATTGCAGTGTTACGCATTGTCCCTAGTTTTCAGATCCTACAATACTCTCAACTCCCTTTCTAGCGAAAGATTTAGACGTTAAGCCCAAATAACTAGCATTACGGCGCAAAGCACCGCAACGCTAATTATTTGGTGGGAAGGGAGTAAGCTATAGAAACTAAAGATAGGAAAAAAAGATTTGTCGTTAACAATGTCAAAACGAATTAGCGATCGCTTGGTGCTTTCCAATGGCATTGTGGTCTTGGTAACTGAAAATCCAACGGCTGATATTATTGCGGCGCGTTGCTTTTTTGCAGGTGGTGAGCGCGTCCAAACCTTAGCCAAATCAGGGCTGACTCATTTAGCCGCCTCCCTGATGACACGTGGCACTGAGCGATATTCTTCCTTAGAAATTGCCGAACAGGTGGAGTCGATTGGCGCATCATTGGGGACAGAATCTTCCAGCGATTATTTTTTGCTGTCATTAAAAACAATTTCATCGGATTTTCATGACATGTTAATGCTGGGATCGGCGATCTTGCGATCGCCTAGCTATCCCGATAGCGAACTCGATCTCGAACGACGGCTGACGATTCAATCCATCCGATCGCAGCAAGAGCGACCATTTACGATCGCTTACGATCTCTTACAAAATTTGATGTATGGGGCTCATCCCTACGGCTTTTCTAGCCTTGGCACAGAAGAAACCGTCAGCGACATTACTCGTAATGATTTGGTTAATTTCCATCAAACTTATTTGCGCCCCGATCAGATGGTGGTCAGCATCGCAGGTAAGATTTCGTCAGAGCAAGCCCTCTCGCTGGTTGGAGAAGCCTTTGGTGACTGGAAAAAGACTAATCAGCCAACCGTTATTTCCACACCTACACCAAATTTTCAGGCGCGATTAGTAACCCATGAGCAAGACACACAACAGGCGATCGTGATGATCGGCTATCCTGCGCCATCGGTTAGCTCACCCGACTATGCCGCACTAAAAATTATCTCGACCTATTTGGGCAATGGTTTATCGAGCCGATTATTTGTGGAATTACGCGAAAAGCGGGGACTTGCTTACGAAGTTTCGGCTTTTTATCCCACCCGTTTAGAGGCTTCGCAATTTGTTGCCTATATTGGCACGGCTTCACACAATACAGGGACGGCTCTAGCTGGTTTGCGCCATGAATGCGATCGCCTCGCCACAGTTGCGATCGGGGAGGATGAGTTAGCAATTTGTAAAAGTAAGTTGCTAGGACAATATGCTCTCGGTAAGCAAACTAATGGTCAAATCGCTCAAGTGTATGGCTGGTATGAGGTGATGGGTTTAGGCTTGGAATTTGATCGCCATTTTGTTGAGGCGATTGAAGCGGTGACGATCGCTGATGTCCAGAACGCAGCTCAAAAATATTTTGTAACTCCTGCAATTTCGGTGGTTGGTTCGGCGGATGCTTTGAAACAGGTAAACTAGCTATGGCGCTTTGCGCCACCTAAAATTTGTAAATATGTAATTATTTTTATTCAGGACTACTTTTTTCTATGTTAAAAAATTATTGGGCAGGGTTTAAACAAGTTGCAATTATTTTCTGTGTAATGTTGGCGTTAGTCGGTACGCTTTTTGCGCCTGTTCTAACTCAGCCAGCGATCGCGCAAACTAAATCTCAGATCGCGCTTCGAGCCGCTTCTGCGGGAAAACTAAAGGTACTTAGCGATCGCTTTGATCGTCTCGAAAAATATGTATATGCCGAAAAATGGAACGATGTAATTACTTATATTCATGGCCCATTTGGCGAAATTCGCCGCGAGCTAAGAACGATCGCAAGTCAGTTGGATAAAACCCAAAAGGAAACTGCTAACGATCTGGCGAATAACTTATTTAAAAGTTTTGTGAAACTTGATATCGCAGCTAACGAAAAAAATGCAATCGCGGCGGAAAAAGTATTCAAAAATGCTCTTCAAGATTTTGAAGCGATCGTTAAGTTAGCCAGCTAATTAACCAAAGGGACGCAAAGCATCCCTTTTTGATGAAATTTTATGCAAAGACCAATTTATCTTGATTGTCATGCCACAACACCCGTCGATGAACGGGTGTTAGAAGCAATGTTGCCATATTTTCGAGAGTCTTTTGGCAATCCTGCTAGTGTCGGTCATCTATATGGATGGGAAGCAGAAGAGGCCGTCAGATCAGCGCGTGAGGCGATCGCCCTTGCGATCAATGCCACACCCGCAGAAATCATCTTTACTAGTGGCGCAACCGAAGCGAATAATCTCGCACTCAAGGGTGTGGCTGAGACATATCACCAAAAAGGGCGGCATATGATCACCGCGCAAACTGAGCATAATGCTGTGCTTGATCCCTGTGCTTATCTGCAATCCCTTGGTTTTGAGATCACCTATTTACCTGTCAAATCTGATGGCTTAATTGATTTACAAGAATTAGAACAATCCATTCGCACTGATACGATTTTAGTC
>JBBRQX010000124.1:0-7425 GCA_038225745.1 Pseudanabaenales cyanobacterium
GAAAAGTTTTCGATCCCCCCCAGCCCCCCTTAAAAAGGGGGGAGAACTAATATTCTTCCCCCTTTTTAAGGGGGATTGAGGGGGATCAAGTAAGATTTTTGCTAAATTTCAAACTTTTCAAACACGCTCTAAGGCTTTGTTCACAAATTTTAAAAATTCTGATTGAAATCTCTCAGTCGAAAAGCGCATGGCGTTTTCGCGACAAGTCGCAGGTAAAATGCGATCGCTGTTCTTCTCAAACGCCAATACCGCATCACAAATACTCGCCGCCGTTTGTTCTGCAAAAAATACACCTGTAGGGCGATCGCTATCTAAGCCGCGTACCGATTCCCGCACACCGCCGCGACCATAGGCAATTACGGGAGTACCGCAAGCTTGAGCCTCTACTGGTGTAATCCCAAAATCCTCTTCTGACGCAAATACAAAGGCTTTAGCATTTTGCATATAGGTTCGCAATTTCTCTGGTTCTAAATGCCCAAGAAACTTAATATTACTGCTTGCTTTTGCATGAATTTTCGCCATCTGTTCGCCATCACCAATCACAATTAATGGGCGATCGCCCATTTGTGAAAAAGCTTCTACGATCAAGTCAATGCGTTTATAGGGAACTAATCGCGAAGCGGTGAGATAGAAGTTTTGCTTTTGTTCGCAAAGTGGATAATTTTGCAAATCGACAGGTGGATAAATCACCTGTGCATCGCGTCGATAGACTTTCTGAATCCTCCGTGCAATAAATTTAGAGTTCGCAATAAATAGATCAACTCCATTCGCCGTGCGCGTATCCCAAAGCCTGATTTGATGCAAAATCCATCGCGCAATCCAACTTTTTATGCCCCGTTCTAAATTTGATTCCCTTAGATATTGATGTTGCAAATCCCACGCATAGCGAATCGGTGAATGCACGTAGGAAATATGTAATTGATGTGGCGAAGTTAATACACCTTTAGCAACAGCATGGGAACTAGAAATAATCAGGTCATACGCTGACAAATCAAGCTGCTCGATCGCTAAAGGCATGAGCAGCAAATATTGCCGAAACTTAGTTTTGGCAAAGGGTAATTTTTGAATAAAAGTAGTCGTAACTTTTTTATTTTGAATAAATCCCCGTTGAGAATCATCAAGAAAATCTACGACCGCAAATAAATCGGCATGGGGGAATAAATTTAAAATTTGCTCAACCACACGCTCCGATCCTGCATAGTTCACAAACCATTCGTGGACGATCGCTATTTTTAGATTTTCTGGATGTAACATAACGTAAGTATTAAAAAACCACCGATAGAATAGCAACATTGAACTTGCATAAGCTATGAAGTCTCATCGCATCCCATCGACCGTTGCCTCATTTACCCTCGCGATCGCTAGCATCACAGGGCTTTCTGGTTTGATTTTTTCTGTGTATTTGCCCAAAGCGGCGATCGCGCAAGAAACAGGCGAACCAGTTACCACCACCTCAAACGCCAATGCGATCGGCTTAGCCGAACATTTACGCAAAACAGGCGCAAAACTATATACCGCCTATTGGTGTCCGCATTGTCACAACCAAAAAGAACGCTTTGGCAAAGAAGCTGTTAGCCAGTTAGACGTGATCGAATGCGATCGGCGTGGTGTCAACCCACAGACACAACTTTGTCTTGATAAAAAGATTAAAGGCTATCCCACATGGGAGATTGGCGGTAAGTTTTATGGCGGCAATCGCACTCTTGAAAATCTTGCTGAATTGTCTAAATACCGCAGCAAACTGTGGAAGATATTTATCGATCCCAATTCCTAGCGATCGTAAATCGAATAACTTATGCATTTCAAAAACCAAATATGGTTAGGCGGGCTTCGCCCGCCCAATCAAATTTGGTTTTTATCTAGTTTGCGAGCCTAACTAACTTGCAGGATCTGACTTTCCATGTATTAATAAAGTCCAACGCACTCAATGACCAAATTTGCAACTGGCAGTTAGAACTAACTTAGTAGTGTAGTTGCCGAACTACTGAAAAATAGTAAACTTCTGCATAAACATTGTATATAGGTTAAGAAGGTATTTTTTGATAAACCATTGATTTGCCTTCTTGATTGTCTTTTTTTTGATTACCGCGAACCTTGTAGGCTAATATGTCCACCCTTGTTATTGTCGAATCGCCCACTAAAGCCCGCACCATTCGCAACTTTTTGCCTGCTGGATATCGAGTAGAGGCATCAATGGGTCATGTGCGCGATTTGCCACAATCAGCCAGTGACATTCCTGCTGAACTCAAAGGCACTGAATGGGCAAAGCTCGGCGTGAATGTTGATGCTGACTTTGAGCCACTGTATATCGTCCCAGACGATAAGAAAAAGATCGTCCGTGAACTCAAAGCGGCGCTAAAGGGTGTCAAAGAACTGATCCTAGCGACTGACGAAGATCGTGAAGGCGAAAGTATTTCGTGGCACTTGTTGCAAATCTTGCAGCCCAAGGTGCCGATTAAGCGCATGGTTTTCCATGAGATCACCTCGGAAGCAATTAAGGGCGCGTTAGAAAATTGTCGTCAAATCGACGATCGCCTAGTTCATGCCCAAGAAACTCGGCGTATCCTTGATCGCCTTGTCGGTTATACCCTCTCGCCTTTGCTTTGGAAAAAAATTGCGTGGGGCTTGTCAGCAGGGCGCGTGCAGTCGGTCGCCGTGCGCGTAATTGTCAACCGTGAACGCGAGCGCCGCGCTTTTAAATCAGGTAGTTATTGGGATCTGAAAGCAAATCTGTATGCACCGAAACAAGAATTTCCTGTGCAGTTAGTCTCGGTCGGTGGCGTGAATGTCGCGACGGGTAAAGACTTTGATGAAGCGACTGGCAAAATCACCAAAGGTCGCAAAGTTGTATTGTTAGATGAGGCGGCAGCGATCGCTTTGCAAACCAAATTAGACGGTAAGGTCTGGTCAGTCAGCAATCTTGATGAGCGCCCTACCACCCGCAAGCCTTCCCCACCTTTCACCACCTCCACGCTCCAGCAAGAAGCCAACCGCAAATTACGTTTATCTGCAAGAGACGCGATGCGGGTCGCTCAAGCTTTGTACGAGCAAGGTTTTATTACCTATATGCGTACTGACTCAGTGCATCTGTCGCAACAGGCGATCGCGGCGGCGCGGCAATCGGTCGCTACGATGTACGGCAATAAATTTCTCAGCAAAGAACCGCGCCAGTATGTCACAAAATCTAAAGGCGCACAGGAAGCCCACGAAGCCATCCGTCCCGCAGGTGAAACTTTCCGCACTCCTCAAGAACCAGGACTGTCAGGGCGCGAATGCGCACTCTATGCTCTCGTTTGGAAGCGCACTGTTGCCTCGCAAATGGCAGATGCTCAACAAACTATGCTCAGCGTGCAGTTGACCGTTGAAGACGCGATGTTTCGGGCTTCAGGTAAACGTATCGATTTCGCAGGATTTTTCCGCGCCTATGTCGAAGGTTCTGATGATCCTGATGCGGCGCTCGAAGAAAAAGAAGTAATGCTACCGCCGCTCAAAATTGGCGATCATCCTGTTTGCCAAGACTTAAAAACCGTTGGGCATGACACCCAACCACCAGCCAGATTTACCGAAGCCGCCCTTGTGAAAATGCTCGAAAGTGAAGGTATCGGTCGTCCTAGTACCTACGCCAGCATTATCGGCACAATCTGCGATCGCGGCTATGTGCAGCTTATCAATAATGCCCTAATTCCCACCTTTACCGCCTTTGCAGTCACCAGTCTATTAGAAGAGCATTTCCCCAATCTCGTCGATCCCAGTTTCACTTCCAAAATGGAACAAACCCTTGATGATATTTCGACAGGTAGTGTGGAATGGCTACCCTATCTCAAGAAGTTCTATTCGGGCGATCAGGGCTTAAGCGGACAGGTGAAATCTCGCGATAGTCTGATCGATGGTGAGTCAGCACGGACAGTTCGCCTCGAAGGTTTGGATGATACGGTCAAGGTCAAAATCGGTAAATTTGGCGCTTATATTCAAGTCGGCGATGGCGATCGCATGGTTAATTCTTCCATCCCTCAAAACTTCACTCCTTCTGATTTAGTTCCTGAAAAAATCGAACTTCTGCTCAAACAGAAACTCGAAGGGCCCGATCAAGTTGGTATCCATCCTGAACTGAATGAGCCGATCTTCATGATGATGGGTCAATATGGCCCCTATGTGCAACTAGGGCAGGCCACCGATGCAGTTCCGAAACCCAAACGAGCATCTTTGCCAAAGGGAATGCAACCCGAACAAGTCACCCTCGATATGGCGGTGAAGTTGCTAGCTTTGCCACGCACCTTGGGCGAACATCCTGAAACTGGTAATCGCGTATTTGTGAATACTGGGCGTTTTGGTCCCTATGTTTGTCATGTCAAAGGCAATGGTGACAAGGATGACAACCGATCGCTAAAGTCCACTGATGACCCTTACACGATCGCCTTAGAACGCGCCTTAGAACTTCTATCTCAACCAAAAACTCTACGTGGAGCCGCCGCCGCCAAAGTCTTAAAATCTCTCGGCAATCACCCTAGTGATGATGAAGCGATCGAGATTCTTGATGGTAAGTATGGCCCCTATGTGAAACATGGCAAGATAAATGTGTCGCTAACCAAGGAGCAAACAGTGGAAGGGCTGACGGTAGAAGAGGCGCTGTCTATGTTGGCTGCTAAATCTAAATCTAGTAAAAGCACCAGTAAAAGTACTAAATCAGCTTCTACTGCAACCAAAAAGACCACGACCAAAAAGACTGCGACAAAATCTACAGCAACTAAAACCGCAGCCACTAAAACTGCTGCGAAAACAACTAAAAAGACCACGACCACTAAAAAGACGACAGCAACCAAATAAGGAGATGGTAGTGTTTGTAACTTGGACAAATATTACAGGCAGTGTTTTTTGACTAAAAATCTATTCATGATCCACCATCAGTAGCGTGAATTTTTGATGACTCAATAGGCATTGCGAGGAGGTCGAATTATGATGGTCGCCCTACAGCTTTTGATGCCAAGGGTTTCAGATATTCAAAACCTCCGAGACTGAAACCCTAGTCTAGCAAGCACTTTAAAGCCATACCTCAATAAAGGCGTATTCAGCCAAATCAAAAATCCCGCTTTATTTGCCTCAGCAAGAGTTGTAGCAGGATTGATAGAATGGTCAAGTGGAATCGATCTCAGCGATCGCATACACTAGTAACGAATCTTTACGCTAGCTGTTGATAACCCCGATCGCAAGATGGACAAGAAAAAAGTATTGTTGCTGTCTGCTAATCCGACGAATACCGATCGCTTGCGGGTGGAGGCAGAATTTCGGGAAATCGAAGAATGTCTTCAAAAGTCAAATTTGCGTGATCGCTTTGCGATCGTGGCTAAGGGCGCAGTGCGGATTGATGATTTACAGCCGATTTTGATACAGGAAGTGCCGCGTGTGGTGCATTTCTCAGGACATGGAGCGGGGGCAAATGGCTTAGTCTTGGAAAATGATGCAGGAGAATGGCAACTGGTTGGCAATGAGCCATTGGCAGAATTATTTCGGATTTTGCAAAATGGCATTGACTGTGTGGTGCTGAATGCTTGTTTCTCGCAAGTGCAAGCAGAAGCGATCGCAAAATATGTGCCGTATGTATTGGGGATGAATATTGCGATCGGTGATCTGGCGGCGATCGAGTTTGCCAAGGGATTTTATGGGGCATTGTTTGAGGGCAAGTCGGTTAAAGAGTCCTTCGATTTGGGTAAAAATCAGATTGCGCTCAAAAATATCCCTGAAGCGCAAACGCCTGTGCTGTTGGAAAGACGCGATCGCCTAGCGCCTCAAACTTTACTAACAAATATCACGCTCGAAGAACCTGAAGGCACAGTGAGAATTGGCTCCGATTTTTATATCAGTCGATCGCCTCAGCAGGAGCAATGTTATCAAGCGATCGCCAGACCCCATGCTTTACTGCGATTAAAGTCACCCGATCGCATGGGTAAATCTTCGTTGTTAGTCCGAGTCTTGGAAGAAGCGCGGCGCTTGGGTAATCGCACAACATGGATTGATTTACAAAAATGCGATCGCAAGTTTTTTGAGAATATGGATCGCTTCTTGCAATGGTTTTGTGCGGTGATTGGGCGAGATTTGGGCGTGAAAGCCAAGCCGAGCGATAACTGGGATGAGATTTTTGGCGCAAATAGCAACTGTGAAGAATTTTTTGCTGAGTATTTGCTGGTTGACGATCGCCCGTTGGTAATTGCGATCGATAATTTGGAACGTATCTTTGACCATGAAGCGATCGAAGGGGACTTTTGCGGGTTGTTGCGCGGTTGGCATGAGCAGGGCAAACATGACAAAACTTGGGCAAAGTTGCGGCTAGTGCTTGCCTACTCAATGGAGTCCTACAGTCCCAAAGATATTAATATGTCGCCTTTTAACGTGGGAACGGAGATTGCCTTAGATGAGTTTACTTCAGGGCAATTGACAGAACTAACAGAGCAACATGGCTTGACTGAGACTCAGTTGCAACCGATCGCTAACCTATTAGGCGGTCATCCCTATCTAGTGCGGATGGCGCTTTATCATCTGGCAAGTGGAACGATTTCCTTTGATGAGTTGATGCGAACTGCTACTAGTGATACTGGTCTATTTCGCGGACATCTTTCACGACGCTTAGCCAGACTAGAGCAAGATGTAAATCTCAAGGAAATTTTACGATCTCTAGTTTCCTCCAATCAGCCGATTCGTTTCGATCTTGCCACCACTGCCCAACTTGATGGCATGGGCGTAATATTACGCACAGAGAATGGTGTGAAAATTCGCAATGAGTTGTATCGCCGCTATTTTCGCGATCGGTTAAATAATTAAATTTAATAGAGATTTAATATTGGAGAACATTATGAGTAATTCAACCATCGAACTCACGCATCATCGCTTTAACGTCAAGCAATATCACGAGATGTACACCTCTGGAATTTTGACAGATTGCGATCGCACTGAACTCATTCACGGAGAACTACTTACTATGTCACCCATCAATCGTCGTCATGCCGCTTGTGTCAAACGGCTCACCTATTTATTAGGCTCTCGCTTTGGTAACCGTGTTTTACTTGGAATTCAAGATCCGATTCATCTCTCTGATGACTCAGAGCCACAACCCGATGTTGCAATTTTGAAATGGCAAGATGACTTCTATGCAAAGGGACATCCCACTCCATTGGATATTTTTTGGTTGATCGAGGTTTCAGATACAACGATCAGTGTTGATCGCCGCATCAAAGTACCTCTCTACGCTGAATCTGGGATTGTAGAAACATGGCTAATCAATCTCAATGACGACTGTATTGAGGTCTATCGTCAAGGGGAAGAATTAATTTTGCACCGTGGCGATCGCATCGCATCCCTTGCGTTCTCAGATGTCCTATTTGAAGTAGCTGAGATATTAGGATAAAAAAATGATTCAGATTAAAGTTGAAGCTC
>JBBRQX010000125.1:0-7385 GCA_038225745.1 Pseudanabaenales cyanobacterium
CGCGGATTTGGCTCAAATTTCACTAACGAACCAGAGGATTCATTTCCTTCTAAATTTGATTCTGATTTGTCAGGCATTGTATTTTATCTGGCTAAGATACAAAATGACCTTAATATAAAAATAGAATGCCATTTGTTAAGAAATTCTTAGTTTTGTTTATTAATGTTAAGTGAAAATTGCCCTCATCCCTCTCCCTGAGGCTACTGTGTCCTATCTACGTTTTATGGTTTAGATCCCCCTCAATCCCCCTTAAAAAGGGGGAAGAATATCTTCTCCCCCCTTTTTAAGGGGGGCTGGGGGGGATCGTTAGAAGCTAACAACATCGCTGATAACTTGTGTGTACACGGTAGCTCCCTGAGGAGAGGGGGCTGGGGGGTGGGGCAAGTCATACTTCATCTTTAATGATTTGATTAATAACCAACTCTTGAGCCTCAATACTCTCAACTAAACGAAACTGAACCAGCGATCGCAAAAGATTATGCTCAGGATACTTGACATGAAAATAGACATCTCCTGCTAAATAATCTGTAAAAAAGCGTAAGCCTAACTCAAAAGTAATTACCCGAATTGCATCATAAATATAGGCATAGTCATGATCTGTGAGAAAAGATCGCGCGATCGGTAGATATCCTTGCAAAATCCATTCACAGAGTTCCGTCTCAAACCTGACACTTTCCCATTGTTCTATCTCTTCTCCCGCCAGATTGCAACCTGATCGCAAACAATCACCAATGTCATAATGCACTAATCCCGACTTCACCGTATCGAGATCAATTACACTCACTGCCAAATTAGTTTTTTGATCGAACAAAATATTATTTACTTTGGGATCGCCATGCATGACACGCAATCGCAACTTCCCAGCCGCTTTTGCATCTTCTAAAATATGCGCTAAACTTTGGCGATCGCGAACAAATTTTAAACAATAATCAACTTCAATCGATTTTTTAATGCTTCCCTTCGCTAAGACTTCCAGATATTGCTGCAAATAACGCGGCGTAATATGAAAACCTTCTAAAGTATCCGCCAGTTGCTCTGGAGCTAAGTCACTGGTTAAATGATGGAATGTCCCCAACGCATAACCAACTTCCCGCGCTTGTTGAGTATTGGCGATCGCATCAAAAGATTGCGAACCTGCAATAAAACTAAGCGATCGCCAAAATTCACCACTTTCAGTTTGCCAATAGTCTTCACCTTGCGCTGTCGTGAATATTTGCGGTACGTCCCAACGCCGATCTAGTGGCTGCTTGGCAAGGCGATCGCCTACATGCTCCCCATAAATCCGCATATTCCGCATCACCAGCTTCGGCTCCCGAAATACATTCGTATTTATACGCTGCAAAATAAAAGGGTTCGCTTCTATCCCTTGCAATGAAACCAAAAAAGTATCATTAATATTGCCACTGCCAAAGGGCTTGATATCAGTAATTTGCGATTGGGGAGAGAAATTTTGGGCGATCGCGAGAAGTTGCGATCGATCAAATTGATTAAGTGGATGATTTTGAGACATAATCCTACAGGTAATATCACGCAATATTTGCATGAAAGTTGAAATTACAGCAATTCCCGATGTTTTACTAATTACGCCGAAGCTGTTTGGTGATGACAGGGGCTTTTTTTATGAGTCCTATAATCAGCAAGCTTTTGCTGAAAAAGCAGGGCTAGATATTGCCTTCGTTCAAGATAACCACTCGCGATCGCAAAAGAATGTTTTGCGCGGATTGCATTATCAAATTGGCAAGCCACAAGGGAAATTAGTCAGAGCCTTAGCAGGATCAATTCAGGATATTGCTGTAGACTTGCGTCAAAGTTCGCCGACTTTTGGCAAATCCGTAAGTTATATTCTAAGTGCTGAAAATTGCCAACAACTCTGGGTTCCCGCAGGATTTGCTCATGGTTTTGTGGTTTTGTCAGACTTTGCGGAAGTCGCCTATAAAGCCACAGACTACTATGCACCTAGCGAAGAACGCTGCGTATTATGGAACGATCCTGAACTGGCGATCGCATGGAAACTTGACGAACCGCCAATTTTGTCCGCGAAAGATGCTGTTGGTAAATTATTAAAAGAAGCTGAGTTATTTGCATGAATCGAGAATCATCCCCCGAAACATATCAAAAAGTATTAGTCACAGGTGGAGCAGGCTTTATCGGCTCTAACTATGTGCATTATGCGATCACGCATCATCCCACATGGGAAATCGTGGTCTTAGATAAGCTGACCTATGCAGGTAATTTAGATAATCTCAAAGATGTTCGCGATCGCATTACCTTTATTGAGGGCGACATTGCCAATCCTGAAGATGTCGAAAAAGCCGTCGATGGTGTCGATGCGATCCTCAACTTTGCCGCCGAGAGCCATGTCGATCGCAGTTTGGTCGATCCCCTGCCCTTCATACGCACCAACATCGAAGGCACGCTCTTATTGCTAGAAGCCGCGAAAAAGCATCAAATCAAACGTTTCCTCCATGTCTCTACCGATGAAGTCTATGGGGATTTAGTTGGTAGCGATCGGCATTCATTCGAGTCAGATCCCCTATCACCGCGCAGCCCTTACGCCGCATCCAAAGCAGGAGCCGAACACTTAGTCTTTTCCTATGGGATTAGCTATGGGCTAGACGTGGTGATCACACGCGGATCTAACACCTACGGGCCTTATCAATATCCCGAAAAAATCATTCCTCTATTCATCACCAACGCCCTAGAATCAAAATCTTTACCAATTTATGGTCAAGGCGCGGCGGTGCGCGATTATCTCTACGTTGAAGATCATTGCTCAGGTATTGATACCGTGCTGCACGCTGGCAAAAGTGGGCAAGCTTATAACCTTGGGGCGCGGATGGAAGTCAATGGCATCGAAGTTGCGGAAACAATTCTCAAAGTGCTCGATCGCCCCGCATCATTAATGCAATATGTCAGCGATCGCCCTGGTCATGACTACCGCTATTCTGTCGATCCCAGCGCCACCGAAACTTTGGGTTGGCAACGTCAATGGGACTTTAAACGCGGCATGGCGCAAACCGTCGCTTGGTACAAGCAAAATGCAGACTGGTGGCAAGCGGTCAAAGACAAGAAGGTATTCCAAGAACATTACCAACAGTGGTATGCCAGATGAGTAGCCCTCAAAAAGTCGCCCTAATTGGTGCAAATGGACAATTAGGCTCTGATATTGTCAGCTATTTCTCAGAGTGCGATCGATATCAGCTCACCGCCCTAACCCGCGCTGATATCGATATCACCAACCCTGAGAATGTACATCAAGTTTTGACCAGTCAAAAATTTGATGTAGTGATCAATAGCGCCGCCTATGTGCGGGTCGATGACTGTGAACAGGAATTTAATACTGCTTTTAATGTGAATGCGATCGGGGCGATGCATGTGGCGAGAGCCTGTCGCGAACTAGATGCTCTATGTGTCTATATCAGCACCGATTATGTGTTTCGCGGCGATCGCGCTAACCCCTATACAGAATCCGATATGCCCGATCCGATTAATATTTACGGCACATCCAAACTCACAGGCGAGTATTTGGTAAAACAAACGGCAGCGCGATCGCTAATTTTACGAATCTCCAGCGTTTTTGGCAAAGCAGGTGCAAGTGGTAAAGGCGGCAACTTCGTGGAAACGATGCTCAAAAAAGCTAAAGCTGGCGATCCGATTAAAGTGGTCAATGACATTTTTATGTCACCCACCTATACCTATGACGTGGCACGACTTTTAGATGCACTTTTGCAAGCAGATGCAACAGGGATCATTCATGGTGCAAACACAGGCAGTTGCTCGTGGCATCAGTTTGCAAGCCAAGTTCTTAGCCTTGCTCAGATCGATCATCCGATTGAGGCGATCCCCGCTTCGGCATTTCCGACCAAAGCAACTAGACCGATGAATTCAGCATTAATTAGCGATCGCCTCGCTGACCTCACAAATTTTAAGATGCGCCCTTGGCAAGAAGCGATCGCCGCCTATATTCTCTAATCCTCCCTCATCCCCCAGCCCCTTTGGGCTAACGTGTACACACAAGTCCCTGCCTACGTTTTATGATTTAGATCCCCCTCAATCCCCCTTAAAAAGGGGGAAGAATATCTTCTCCCCCCTTTTTAAGGGGGGCTGGGGGGGATCTTTAGAATCTAACAACAACGCTGACAACTTGTGTGTCCCCCTCTCCCCTTGGGAGAGGGGCTAGGGGTGAGGGCTTCTTAAATAACTAACAAAACCTATGAAAGCTCTAATTCTCTCTGGTGGCAAAGGCACAAGACTTCGCCCACTCACCTATACAGGCGCAAAACAACTCGTACCCGTTGCCAATAAACCAATCCTTTGGTATTGCATCGAAAGTATTGTCGCCACAGGAATTACCGATATCGGTATCGTCATCAGTCCTGAAACTGGCAATGAAGTAAAAAATAAAACAGGAAACGGCGATCGCTTCGGCGCAAAGATTACCTATATTCTCCAAGCCGAACCCGCAGGGCTAGCCCATGCGGTCAAGATTTCCCAATCATTCCTCGGTGATGACTCATTCATCATGTTTCTCGGCGATAACCTGATCGAGACAAGTCTTAATACATTTTTGGCAAACTTCAAAGACAAACAACTCGACGCTCTAATTTTATTGCGACAAGTCGCTGACCCTAGCGCCTTTGGTGTCGCCACTGTAGACGAAACTGGCAAAGTGTTGCAACTAGTCGAAAAGCCGAAAAATCCTGCATCAAATTTGGCGCTAGTCGGTGTGTATTTCTTTAAAAACACGATCCATCAAGCGATCGCCGAAATCGCCCCATCTCCCAGAGGCGAACTAGAAATCACCGATGCGATCCAAAAATTAATCGACACTGACAAAAAAGTTGCCGCCTCCGAACTAGAAGGCTGGTGGCTAGATACAGGTAAAAAAGACGACATTCTTGCTGCCAATCAAATTGTGCTGGATGCCAGACTTAAATCAAGTAATTTAGGTGAAGTGGATGCAGATTGCAACATTAGCGGACGTGTCCAGATTGGTAAAGGTTCTCAAGTAATTAGCTGCAAAATTCGCGGCCCCGTGGTCATTGGTGATAACTGCCATCTCGAACATGCCTATATTGGCCCCTATACCAGCATCAGCGATCGCGTCACAATTATTGATACTGATATCGAGCATAGTGTCATCCTATGCGATACCAACATGACAGGTATCCATCAGCGCATTGTCGATAGTGTCATCGGTCAGCGCGTCAAGATGAAAGTTTCCCCAAAGCGCCCCCAAGCTCTAAGGTTTCTCGTCGGCGATGACTCTCAACTTGAAATCATGTAAGTAAAAAGGTGTGGCGCACGCTGCGTGTGCGCCACACCTTAGACACAAAAAAAGCCTCGCATCGCGAGGCTTTTTCTGTTGTTTACCGAGCTATTAGACTACACGCTAACAGGAGTAGGGATGCTGCTGAAATTAGGCACAAATGGCTTGTTGAATACTTGAGCCAATTGACGAGGAGCGCGATCGCACCAGTTCTTTTTGCCATAGACATAGCCAGCAATCAGAGGTAACGCGATCGTTGCTTCTGAGAACACCATTTGCTCTTGCACGATGTCCACCTTGCCCCAAGAATGGGCTTCCTTCAAAGTAGAACCAGATAGAGCGCCATCGCGTTCGTCAGCAACAGTGATTTGAACTGCATACTTGTGCATCGCCGCTTCAAAACCGAGCAACTCAGCCGCAACAACGGTATCTTGAGCGAAGTTCTTCGGAACACCACCACCGACCATGAATAGACCAGTGTGAGCGCTAGCAAGCTTGCACTGAGTCAATTCGCGGAAGTCGCGCACTGAGTCAATGCTGATGTGATCTTCAGGCGAGTTCCATTGGTGATGAACTAAGCCAAAACCTGCGGAACAATCACTGAAAGCGGGAACAAAAATCGGTACTTGATGCTCATAAGCTGCCAAAACAACCGAGTGGCGATTTTTAGCATTCTTGTCGAGGTATGCACCCATTTCATAGATGAATTCACGAGAGGAATAAGTGCGGCGTGGCAGTGAATTAGCGATTTCGGCGATCGTCATGTCGCAAACACGCAACTCATCTTCATCGATGTAGGTGTCATAGATGCGATCGATTGAGTTTTCGCGCAACACTGCGTCATCGGCAAAGGTATCGCCGACATAGTGATTAAATCCGAGAGCTTCAAAGAAGTCTTGATCAACGATGTTTGCGCCTGTAGAGACAATCATGTCTACCATGTTGTTAGCGATCAGATCGTAGACAACTCCCTTAAGCCCCGCGCTAAACAAAGAGCCTGCCAAACACAAGATGATTGCACAATCTTTGTCTTGGATCATGTTGTCGTAAATATGGGCAGCGCGTCCAAGGTTGCGACCTTGAAAAGCAGTATTTGCCATTGCGTCAACCAGTCCAACTACATCAAAAGCTTTGATGTCGATGTGTTTGACAGTCTGTTTAAGTAGATCGCGTTTCATGATTCTGTTTGTCCTAGATGTTATCTGTTGTAAATGTATGAGAGAGAAAGTATGCGAACAAAAATTTGAGCAGAATTCAATAACAGAACAAGCAGAATCACATACCTATTCAGCTAGGAAATTTTTGTCGCGCTGCTATGTGCTTGATCAATGACAAGCACCATCATTCAAAAGACAGATATTGTCGTTTTGAAGCACTACACGCAAGAATTCCTATCCAAAGAGGATCTTTACTACTTATTTAGTTTTGAAAAAATATTTAGTCTTCTCCATGACGAGAAGAGATCGATCTAGGTTGTTAACGGTGGTTACAACCCCAGTAGTTAAAAGATCGATCGGAACATACTAGGTCCTTCACAGGCATCATCCCAAGAAAGAGTAGGGTCAGACTCACGCCTTTCGCCCAACTTTAGGTTGAGGAGCCAATCACATCCAAGCAATAAAACCAGTTTTTTCAATTTCTATGTAGATAATTAAAACAATTCCTTAAATACAATAGCACTTTTTTGATAAATACAAGCAAAATGGCGCTAGAGAGTTTATATGTAAATTAGTTTAATTGTATATAAGGAGACTCATATAAATTTAAGCCTCTTTCTTGAGACAAAACAGACGTATTTCAGGCAGGGACGATCATGATGACAGCTCAGTATCAGGCGGCTCTACACTCCTATGCAGAGGGTCGGTATGAAGAGGCGATACAACAATTTTCAGAATTGTTGTATGAAGATCCTCGCAATCCTAAACTGCATATTTGGTTAGGCGCAACCTTTCGTAAAGCAGGTAAAATTGAGTACGCTAAGGTTGAGTATCAACAAGTATTGACGCTTACAGAAGACCCAGATTTACTCGATCTTGCTAGTACTTCTCTTGCTCAGATTCAGAACAAGTTAGCTAATACCTCCCAGAAGACTACCACCCAAAGAGATCCTCAGGAA
>JBBRQX010000126.1:0-7384 GCA_038225745.1 Pseudanabaenales cyanobacterium
GCTAGAAGATATGTCTTTGATCGCAATAACTATCAATGCCAAAGCTGTCACAAAATTGACCTTACCGCCAAAACCCTACAAATCGATCACATTATTCCCAAAGCCAAAGGCGGAGCCGACGACTTCAGCAACCTGCAAACCCTTTGCGCTAAATGTAACCAAGCTAAAAGCGACAAAATCGATCCCCGATTTCGGCGACTGTATAGCTCTTGACCTCTAAATAAATCCCTAGAAACAACGAAAATGGTTAGTACCTAACAGGCTGTTAGGTACTAACCATTTTTATACTCGATAATCCCTAACAGCTTGAGAGGTGACCGATCGCCCCTGCAACGACTAATCTAATTACATCGAACAAATGACTTGATTAATAGGCTTGATTAGTTCAGGGAAAAACTATGACCACCGCAACATTCGCTGTCAAATCCGATATTTCTGAGCAGTCTGGCAGCGCCTACACCCATAAACTGCGCGAATTTTCAGCCGAAGACAAAACTACTACCCTCGAACTACTCAAGCAATACCGTAAAGCCCCATCAGCATACTTACGCGATCGCCTTGTACGGTTAAACATCGGACTAGTCAAAAAAGAAGTCCACTTTTGGGCAGATCGCCACTCTGAGTTATATGACGATTTATTGCAAGTGGGGGCGCTTGGTTTAATCGGAGCCGTTGATCGCTTTGAGCTAAATCGCGGTTATGCCTTTAGCTCCTTTGCCGTGCGCCACATTCGCGGTGAAATCCAACATTATCTACGCGACAAAAGTTCGTCAGTACGCATCCCTCGCCGTTGCATGGATTTGCAGCAGCAATCTGTCCGCGTGATGCAAAAGTTACGCAACACTTTGCAAAGAGAACCTTCGGCACAGGAAGTCGCTAATGGTCTCGGAGTTACATTTATTGAGTGGCAAGAAGCAAAACTCGCTTGCCAAAATCGCGCTCCCTTAAGTCTGGATGCGCCCATTCGTTCTGAAGAAGAAGATTCTTCTTCTATCGGTGATCTCGTTGCCGATCCTAAAAGCAATATGCAATTACAACAAGATGAGAAGTTCCGTTTGCAACAGGCTCTAGCACTCTTAGAGCAACGCACTAGAGAAATTGTTGAATTTGTATTTATTGAAGATTTGCCTCAAAGAGAAGTTGCCAAAATGTTCGGGGTGAGTGCGGTGACTATTTCGCGCCAACTCAAGAAAGGTTTATCAACTTTGCGTTGTGTATTAGAAGCTGAAGCTTGTTAAATTGTAACTATAGATAAATTCAAGAGTCAGCTAATATTTCGGTTGTCTTACTAAAATAACGTCAGTTCGGGTTAAGCAACAGGAGGTAAAGCCCACTCCAGATGGAGACTGGGCTTTTTAGGTTGGTGACAATAAGCAATAAGTCCACAAATAATGTTAATTGTTGCGTTAACATGGCTGCGATGACGGGAATGTTCAATCTGAGAAATATTTTTTAGTTGATCGATGACGGTCTCAATAATCGAGCGCTTGCGACTGAGCAACTTGTCAGTTAAGCGCATCAAACGATTTTTTATATTGCGCTTAGGCTTGGCAAAAAACTCAATACCAAAATCCTTAAATAAACTTTCGGATAAGGCTTTAAAGATATAGCCACGGTCACCAAATACTTTACCAAATATAGATTTGAACAAATCAGGAATTGGCTTGCAGTCATCGATATTACTTGGTGTGATTTGAATATTGAGCAACTCGCCACATTCATTAACCAGCAAATGCAGTTTAAAGCCAAAGAACCAATCAACTGATGTTTTGCCACGAGCTGCCATTCCTTTGAAAACTTTATGCTGAGCAATTCGCCGATTGTGATAGACATGTAGACATGTGGAATCCACGAAACTAATTCCCGTACATTGCCCAAAACAATGCTTTAGATAAATACATAATTGCCTCAGCACTGAACTCATAAAGTCAACAAACCTCGTGTAGCTTGGTAGGCTTGGAAATTCACGGCTCCAATATTTGCGGACATGTTCTAGGTAAAAATGTTTGAAATCGCGGTAGTGGCTTTGATGAAAGGCGATCAGAATTGTCATGATTTCACTCATGCACAGGCCTCTGCGTCTTTGCCTCTTCAATATCCCATTTCCCAGCATTAGCTGCTGCCACTTTGGTTCAAATATTTTGCAAAAGTCATCGACATGGCAAAAAAATGCTTCTAAACTGTTACTCATGGGAGTTACTTCGCTGATTGTGTTTTATTTAATCTCACTATGGCTAAGCCCTCTAAATGGACTTATAAAGGTAAAGCTTTATCTATTTAAATTGTGTAACCTTACTTCAGCCGTCTTGTACTAGCCGATTGCCAAGGAGAGATTTGCTATCTTTATATATCTACTGAGGGTGCGGTGCGATTTTATCAGCGTCAGGGATTTGTAGTTCGTAGTGAGTTACAAGTTCTGAAAGATTCGCCAGCTTTATGGATGATGATGCGATCGCCCCAACAATCATCTTCTCAAGTTTGCGATTAGGCGATCGCTGATACTGTCAGAAATCTGTGGCTAAGTTGATAACGGTCGTCGAAGATCGTTCGTTTTAATCTGTTTTAAAACACGAAATACTTCATGTAAATCTTGACTACCAGTGGGAAAAAACAATGAATACAATCGCGATGCACTGTATAAAGGAATTGGCTTTGCGATCGCCTTCACAAAAATAAATTCATCTCCATTAGTAATTAGCCCAAAAGATGGAAGCTCTGGTTCTGGATTACACATCATGTAGGACAGAGCTTGTGGTAATGCTAAGGAAGCCATAATCGTGCGTTTTGCCTCAATCACCAATATCCATAGGCGATCGCGCACTATTAAAGTGTCAATTCTCCCGCGCAAAACTTCTTCATCACCTTCTAGCGCAAATTCAACGGATTCTTCAGTTCGCACTTCATATTCAGGCTCATAAAAGCCAACTAAATCTAACAGAGGCGAAATTATCAGCTTGTCAACAGCACCTTCTGCTAAGATACCGCGCCTTCGATGTCCTGTAAATCTAACCAATAGGCGATCAAGGCTTGCCTTTTCAAGTTCAGTTAGTTCTGGTAAATCTTTCTGCCATTCCTTAAAAAATGTTGACTCAACACATGGCATGAGTTGAAATTTGTTCTCAACGTCTGCAATTGTCAAAATTGTTTTAGAGATAGGAAGTGTAACAACCATAGGAACATTTTCAGCTAATCAATTAAATCTATTCTACAGCCGATCTAAAGAAGTTTGTATAAAATTTGGGGTGATCGCTCCTCCACCCACAACAAATATTCTCAGATGATTTGATGTGTTTTAGAAGGCGATCGCAATACTGCACTGAATATCTTGGCGATCGGTTTAAGTAGCTTCAGCCTTGAGATTTTTAATAACTACAATTCATTATTGGTTCATTATCAATTCATTATTCACTCATTATCTGAATTACTTAACTATCAAGGCTTTTGCACCTTTTTAATCTTCTAAAAATGATTTATAATCGGACCTAATCATAGAGAGAATTAAAAAATTGCTGCAAGCTTTTACAGCGAGTTTATTGCTGATTACTATCTCGGAATTAGGAGATAAAACTTTTTTTATCGCTGTGATTTTATCGATGCGCTATGACCATCGCACCGTATTTTCTTCAGTGCTATCAGCATTAGCCTTGATGACAGTGCTGTCGGTGCTATTGGGGCAAGCGATGTCGCTATTACCAAAAGCTTACACTCACTATGGCGCGATCGCTTTGTTTTTAATCTTCGGCGTAAAGCTAATTATTGACGCGATCGGCATGTCTCCCAATTCTACGGAAGCAGTGGTCAAAGAAGCCGAAGAAGCTGTTGAAGAGAAAGATCATCAAATTTCAATACCGATCTTTGGCAAAGTTTTAAAGCGTTATCCCCAGATTGGGATTTGGGTACAGGCTTTTGTGATGACTTTTTTAGCGGAATGGGGCGATCGCACCCAAATTAGCACGATCGCTTTAGCTGCCGCGAATGATCCCATCTTTGTAACCTTGGGCGCGATTTTAGGACATGGTATCTGCACAGTAATCGCCGTGATTGGTGGTCGTTTGGTGGCGGGAAAGATCTCTGAGCGCGTAATTACAGCGATCGGCGGCGTTCTCTTTCTGATTTTTGGTGTAACAGCTTATTTTAATCCGCAATAAAAAACGGCGCGGTGCGCCGTTTTTTTGTGATTGAAGCTAATTGCCTTCAACTTTACCGCGATATTCACTAGCCGACATCGTGCCATCTAGTTCGCTTGCATCTTCGATATTCACCTTCAGTAACCACGAAGCACCGTAAGGGTCATTAGTAATACTTTCTGGCTCATCGACTAAGGCAGTATTCGCTTCCATCACCGTACCCGTCACAGGTGAATAGATATCTTCCACCGCCTTGACCGACTCAATCGTGCCGAAAGTTTGTCCTTTTTCTACCTTTGTCCCCACTTCGGGAAGATCGAGAAAGACAATATCGCCCAATTGATCGATCGCAAAAGCGGTAATTCCTACCGTGGCGGTGTCATCCTCTAGCCGAATGTATTCATGGGAGTCGGTGTATTTTAGGTCTTCAGGATATTCAAACATCTTGCTACTTTTTTCCTTGTTTCTGGACTCTTATTGAGGAATTGGGTTTAAAACCTCGTCTTTCTAGGACGGCTCTATATTAAGATATATCAAATATCGCAGGGCATACGGAAATTCACGCCTGAAAATCCAAAAATGAGTTTTGACAATACTTGCAAATTTCTCGCCGAAACCTTCCCCAGCGACTTCGCCAGTTGGCTATTGGGGAAGCCGATCAATCTCACCAAACTCGAACCATCGGAACTACTCCTCGAGCCGATCCGCGCCGACTCAGTTATATTTCTCGAATCAGCCGAACTAATACTCCATATCGAATTCCAAACCGAGCCAAACAGAAACATCCCTTTCCGTATGGCAGACTACCGCCTCAGGCTATATCGCAAATTCCCAGAAAAGCAAATCCATCAAGTCGTCATTTACCTTACCCCCAGTCAATCACCGCTAGTTAATGAAACCACATTTATCACAGGAGAATTGAACCATAGCTTCAATGTCATCCGACTATGGGAACAACCCACTAAAATATTTCAGCAATATCAAGGCTTATTCCCCTTTGCCCCCCTATCCAATACCAACAACCCCGAAGAAACTCTCAGACAAGTCGCCAAGCAAATCGAAAACATCGCTGATAAAACCACCCAAAGCAACGTCGCTGCATCGACGGCTATAATATCGGGTATAGCCCTAAACAAAGAAATCATCCAAAGATTATTGAGGAGCGAGATCATGAAAGAATCAGTAATTTATCAAGATATCTTGCTCGAAGGCATAGCAGAAGGCGAGGCTAGGGGCGAGGCTAAGGGTGTATCCAAAGGCAAGGCTGAAGAAAAAAATCAGATTGCTTTAAAAATGCTAAGTTCTAACATTGCTATAGATGCGATCGCAGAATTCACAGGACTAACTCTAAAACAGATCGAAAAACTCCAGAAGCTTGCCGCGAGACAACCTAGAGCAAGAAAAACTACAAAACCAAAGCGATCGCTCTAATCAAATTTCAAAATCTTGCTAGGTTTAATTTTTATAGCGATCGCCAAGTGTGTTACGACATAAAACCTAAAAGAGGGAAAGCGGCGCAGAGCGACGCTTTCCCTCTTTTAGGTTTTATTTACTGGTATCAGCGATCGCTTCAAGTTCATCAACTGGTTCGCGTTTAGAAAATCCCCAGAGAAAAACTAATCCAATGCAAGTAAGCATCAACCATTCAGGCGGAACTAAGCTATCAGAAAATACTTTGATAAATAGGCGTAAACCCACCAATAACACGATCAGATAACCCGCCGACTCAAGGTATGTAAATTCTTCTAACCACTTAATAAACAGTCCTGCTAAAAAACGTAAGGTAATAATCCCTGCTACCCCGCCAATTAGTACCAACCAAGTTTCTTCGGCTACAGCCACCGCCGCCGTCACACTATCTAGCGAAAATGCTAAATCTGTCAGCGATACAAGGGCGACAACTTGCCATAGCTTCGTTGCCATGCGAACTGGATTCTTTGCATCATGCCCTGCTTGAGACTTTTCTAAGAAAAATTTACCCGAAAGCCAAATCAGATATATAGCACCAGCTAGCTCAAATTGCCAATATTTAATTACCCATGTCGCCGTAAAAATTAGCACCACACGCAATACAAATGCCCCGATCAAGCCATAACGTAGCGCCCATTCCTCTTGCTTTGGATCTGGCAAACTACGCACGATCGCGGCAAGGGCGATCGCATTATCCGCCGACAAAATCGCCTCTAGCAGAATTAATACGCCCAAAATGGGAAGAACTTCGGGGCGAAAAACAAAGGCATTCGTACCTAGAAACTGCTCGAACATTCAATACGATCCATAACAAAACATTAACAAACTAACATCAAGTATACAAAATTATGTGGTGAGTGCATTGTATCCACTACACCCTATGTTTTTTGTTACATTTTGCTGTGTTGTAAAGGTAGGTGTTGTGATAACAATTAGTAGAGGATTGCTAAATAATGGTACTTTTTTATGAAGTCAATAGCCTTTAATCATTCTATGATCGCGATCGCTAGCACCCTGATGGCTAGCATGACAATTAGTATGAGCGTGCAAGCGCAAAATGCTGAACATGTCCAATCTCTGAAAGAAAATCGCACTTGTCAGCGCTGTGAGCTAAGCGGGCTAGAAGCAAAAGATGCAAATTTACGCGAGTCATTTCTCGATGTTGCTGATTTGCGAAAAAGTTCGCTCTCTGGTGCAAACTTGGCTTTTAGCACGATGTATTATGCCGACTTTCGTGACGCTGATCTCAGCAACACCGACCTACGCAACACTTTTTTGATTAATAGCGATTTGATCCAAGCAAATTTGTCTGGAACCAATGCGCGAAATAGTCGTTGGAAATATGCTGACTTGACTGGGGCAAACTTGCAGAATGCCAATTTGATTGATATTGAGTTGGTTTATGCCAAGCTCAATGGCGCTAATCTCACCAATGCCTCTTTGCGTAACGCGAGCATGTATGGTGCAGATTTGACGGGTGCAAACCTCAGAGGTGCAGATTTGTATCGCGCTGATCTTACCAATGCGATCGTGACTAATGTGGATTTGAGCCAAGCAAATCTTTGTCGGGCAACTATGCCCGATCGCACAATTTCTATGCAAGGTTGTACTTTGATTAAATAAATTTCAAAAGCTTTGCAAAGCTTTTGAAATTTATTTGTGTTATTGCAGCGCTTGTAGCGCAGCAATAACACAGCCTATTTAGGCTTTGAGGGATATAGAGATATTTTTGAAAGTGCCGCTTCGCGGCACTTTCAAAAATTTCTATGGGTTTTATGAAAGCGCAA
>JBBRQX010000127.1:0-7356 GCA_038225745.1 Pseudanabaenales cyanobacterium
AGAGCAAGAAGAAATTTTGGTAGGTAATCGTAGCTAGAGTTTGGGTTTCATTTTCGATTGTTACACCTTCTTTTGCCTCGATCGCCTGATGCAAACCATCACTCCAACGGCGACCAGGCATCACCCGCCCCGTAAATTCATCAACGATCGTTACTTCGCCTTCACGAACAATATAATTAACATCTCTTAGGAATAATTCTTTTGCCTTCAGAGCATTAAACACATAATGCGCCCAAGGATCGGCTTGATCGAATAGGTCAGTCACACCAAGAAGTTTTTCAGCCAGTTCAAAACCTTCATCGGTCATGACCACATTGCGCTGCTTCTCATCAACTTCATAATGAGTTTCCTGTTGCATTTGATCGGCGATCGTCACTGCCCCAATATATTTTTCAGTCGGACGCTCGACCATGCCTGAAATAATTAGGGGAGTCCGCGCTTCGTCAATCAAGATCGAATCAACCTCGTCAATTACACAGAAATTGAAAGGGCGCTGCACCACTTCTTCGATACTTGTCGCCATGTTGTCGCGCAGGTAATCAAAACCCAGTTCGCTGTTGGTGGCATAGGTAATGTCGCAACCATAGTTTTTGCGGCGCTCAACAGGCTCCATTGAGTTTTGAATCAAGCCCACCGACATCCCCAAAAAACGATGAACCTGCCCCATCCATTCTGCGTCACGACGGGCAAGATAATCATTGACCGTAACAACGTGAACGCCTTTACCAGAAAGGGCATTGAGGTAACTAGGCAATGTAGCAACAAGGGTTTTGCCTTCACCTGTTTTCATTTCGGCAATTTCACCGCGATGTAAGATCATCCCGCCCAGCATCTGCACATCATAATGGCGCAAGCCTAAAACACGAGTAGCTGCTTCACGGACTACCGCAAAGGCTTCGGGCAAAAGGTCTTCAAGGGGTTCACCCTTTTCGAGACGTTGTTTGAACTCTCCTGTTTTTCCTTGCAATTCGCGATCGCTTAGCACCGCCAACTCTGGGGCTAAGGAGTTAATGAGAGCGACTTCGGGACGGAGTTTGTCAAGCTTGCGCTTATTAGGATCGCCAATCAGGTTTTTTAGGTTAAACATAGCTACCGAATGCGGTTAAAACAGAAATTGTGCCAAACGCGATCTTTAATACGATTTTGGACTACCAGTATATATTACCTGACTGTTGAGAATACAAGCTTCGGTTATCCGAAGCGATCGCAATTTGCCTTGATCAAAAGGCTAATTTCGCGATAATTTGTCAGGTAGCGCAAGCGTCTCGCTTGCATTGTGATATGACGCAGGCAGGATGCCCGCGCCACAGCTTTTTGTTTTTTGGCTAAATCAAAAAAATAGGATCACCATAAAAATGATGATCCTATTTTTTATTATGGATACTCCCTTCCCAGTGAAAGATTAGCGGTGCGGCGCTTCGCGCCGCTAATTCTTGGGTTTTAATGTTTATTTTTATACTGGGAAGGCAGTAGGTAAAAATTTTAGATTTGAGGAACGAAGCGTTCTTTTACAGGAAGCGCCGTGTACTCGGAGACAATGCGGCGAAACTCATCGCCATCGATAGTTTCAGCCTCAACTAGCAAATCAACAACGCGATCAATCGCGGCGCGATTTTCATACACAATCTGAAGCGCAGTTTGATAACACTTCTGCACAATTTCGCGGACTTGTTGGTCAATCTTTGCGGAAATATCTTCAGAAAACTGTGAGCCACCGCCCATGCTGCGACCTAGGAATACTTCAGAGCTTTGACCTTCGAGAGCAAGTTGTCCAATATTGGACATGCCGTAACGAGTCACCATCTGACGCGCCATGCCGCCAACTTGTTGCAAGTCTCCACCTGCGCCTGTCGTAACTTCTGCCGCGCCAAATACCGCCTCTTCAGCAGCACGACCACCGAGTGCAGTAGTGATCCGAGCGAGGATTTGACCGCGAGAAACTAGAGTTTGCTCTTCATCGGGGGTGAACCATGTCAGACCAGCCGCTTGACCTCTAGGAATCAAGGTAACTTTTTGGACTGGATCGTGTTCCTTCATCAAAGTACCAACGATCGCATGACCAACTTCGTGATAGGCAATCAAGCGCTTGTTACGGCTATCGACAATAGCCTTACCTTCGAGTCCTGCAATAATGCGATCAACAGCAGTATCAATTTCTGACATACCCATCTGATCTTTGCGACGGCGAGCAGTAAGAATTGCCGCTTCATTTAAGAGGTTGGCAAGATCAGCACCTGCAAATCCGGGGGTACGGCGAGCGATCGCCTCAAGAGAAACTTCAGGGCCAATTTTTTTGTCGCGAGCATGGACATTGAGAATCTGCAAACGACCTTTGATGTCAGGTGGATCGACACCGATTTGGCGATCAAATCGACCTGGACGCAATAGGGCTGAGTCAAGTACATCAGCGCGGTTAGTTGCTGCAATGACGATTACGCCAGCATTGCCTTCAAAACCATCCATTTCTGTAAGGATTTGGTTTAAGGTTTGTTCGCGTTCATCATTACCCCCACCGATACCAGCGCCACGTTGACGACCGACTGCATCAATTTCATCAATGAAGATGATGCAAGGAGCATTTTCTTTGGCTTTTTTGAACAAATCGCGGACGCGGGAAGCACCAACGCCGACAAACATTTCCACAAACTCCGAACCAGATACCGAGAAGAAAGGTACACCCGCTTCACCAGCGATCGCCTTAGCAAGCAAAGTCTTACCAGTTCCTGGAGGCCCAATCAACAAAACTCCTTTAGGAATCTTCGCGCCTACTGCGGTAAATCTTTCTGGCTTTTTCAAGAAAGTGACAACTTCTTGTAATTCTTCTTTAGCTTCTTCGATGCCAGCAACGTCATCAAACTTCACCCCTGTTTGAGCATCCATTGCAAAACGAGCTTTGGTTTTGCCAAAATCCATGGCTTGTCCAGGACCACCCATTTGATTAGAGCGGCGGAACAAGAAAAATAAACCTGAAAGCAGGGCTACAGGGAAAATCAAATTACTAATGAAGCCCCAAATTGCGCCATTGTTGCTAGGTGGATAAATGGCAAGATCTACGCCGCCTTCGTTGAGCTTATCCATCAACTCTGGTGCATAGATTGGTAAATCAACTCTAGCGCGTTGCTCTCTACCTTCAATTTGGGGATCGCTTGCTACGATTACCGCCGTGCGACCACCATCAAAAATATCGACCTTGCTGACCCGATGTTCATCGAGATATTCAAGGAATCTTCCGTAGGCAATGCGGGTATTGGCGGCGTTTACGGTTGGGCGACTAGGGGCAGGACGCGCAGCTAGCGTCTGCCAACCAAAAAAGCCGATGATCGCTATGGGTAGTAACCACAGCAGTGCAGTTCTCCAAGAGGATTTCATATAACAAAAAACCTGATGTTCAAAATAATTTCTTAACTAAACTTAACTTACCATGATCGTTAAGTATTGAGATCGCGCGATCGTAAATATCTACCGAAAGGAAAACAGCAAAATAAATAATCCAAATCCAAAAAGCTGTGGCGCACGCGCAGCTTTTTGGATTTGGATTATTTTCAAACTCCTGTAAAATCAAATATAAATACTTACTACGACACCAAATCGACATGGCTTATAGTGAGTTTTCTCTGTCCCGTGTTCGTGAGGTTTTTAGTCTGGTTTTAGAAGAGCCGAAAAGTCTCTTTGTTGATATTTTACCGACTACAGCTAGTGATTATCTGCTTACATCACTAGATGAAAATTTGGCGCTAGCGACAGCGATCAATACTGAGAAAGCGCGATCAGAAATGGTGATCACACCTATGTTATTGGAAGTGCGCCGACAATTAAATTATGACATTGGGTTTTTCTCTGGTACGGAATTTAATATTGATCCTGCTCAGGGCTTAACGGGCTACTGTGACTATATTCTCAGCGCGATTAGAGATTCTTATGAGGTGCGATCGCCTGTTTTGATGTTGGTTGAGGCAAAGAATGAAAATATCAAGTCGGGGTTAGGGCAATGTGCGGCGGAAATGATCGCCGCGCAAATGTTGAATACAAAGGATGGTTTGACGGAACAAGCAGTTTATGGCTGTGTGACAACAGGGACAGATTGGAAGTTTTTGAAGCTATGCGATCGCACTCTCCAAATCGATCAACGCGATTATTTCATCAATGAGGTATCGCTGCTACTTAGCATTCTCTTGCTCCCTTTTCAGTAAAAAACGTCAAATAGTTAACTGTCGAATCTTTTAGATTTTTATGCATTTCATGTATCGTAGTAGAATCAAATTTTTCTGGGGGTATAAGTTTTTATGAAGATAGTTGCGATCGCAATTGCGGGTTTGATTGCATCAACACTTTTTATGGATACGGCTTGGGCGGTCAGTAAAAAGAACAGTCGCAAAGTTGTCAAGACTTCATCTACTAGCAGTCAAGTCAAAAAAAATATGGTTTCGGTAAAGCCTCATGCTCGTAGTGCGGCTAACAAGACCAAAAAAGATAATTGGTCAACCATTGGCAATGTTAATCCTTACACAGGCAAGAAAGGAACGAAGCGTCCGTGAAGTGATGTTCATGCAGTGCAGA
This sequence comes from Pseudanabaenales cyanobacterium, assembly GCA_038225745.1. Taxonomy (GTDB): domain Bacteria; phylum Cyanobacteriota; class Cyanobacteriia; order Pseudanabaenales; family Pseudanabaenaceae; genus Pseudanabaena. The sequence goes on from JBBRQX010000127.1 coordinate 4,558, forward strand.
GCGTTGTCATAAAACCTAGAAAAACTCTTAAAAATGCAGCAAAGCTGTATTTTTAAGAGTTTTTAAAGAGCCAATAGGCTGTAGCTATTTTTACAAGCGCAATTCCTTGCGACCGTTTTGGACAATTTTAATCATGTCGATTAACTGAGTCTCCAGACTGCCCAACACGCGATCGCTATATTCATCAGCCCCGCGCTGCATATCTTGAGCCTCACCTGTTACCCGTTGATGCAACGTATCGAGATCCTTTTGGGCTTGGCGGCGCATTTGGTTGACTTCAGCGAGAGCTTGCGATCGCACCTGTTCGCATTCTGTTTGCAGTTCACGGCGAATTTGGGTGGCTTCCTGCTCAGCTTGGCGAATAATCACCGATTCTTCTAATAGCTGGCTTGCGCGTAACTCTGCCGATTTAATTAAATCTTCGACATATTGTTGAGCTTCGGCGACTAGATCCTGTTTGTAGAGCAAAATTTCTTCAGCTTTAGCGATCGACTCAGGTACAGACAATCTCACGCGATCGATTTGCTGACAAAATTTTTCTTCATCAATGACAGTATGCCCCATCACGCGAAGCCCAGTTTCCAGAACCATTTCTTCAAGATGATCTAGCTCTTTGTGTAAGCTCATGTAGTAATCGGCTTTTTGTGTAGGCGCAGGAGAGCCGTTGTAATTACCATTATTAGATTTAGTACTAGCAGGTGAGTTTTCTGTCAGCATCGCATTTGTGTATGAAAAAGTTCAATGCTTTGTTCTAGGAAAATATAGCTCAAGAAAATTTCGTTAGCTAATCATCCTAGAAATCTTAAACAACATTGTAAATGAATTTTTGCGAAAGCTGTAACTAAGTGAACAATTTTGAGGAAATGAGTAAAGCTCATTTCCTCAAAATTGTTTTAGGCAGGGATTTGCGACAATACCGCACGGGCTGCGGTTAAGGTTGCAGCTACATCAGCGTCAGTATGAGCAAGTGAGGTGAAACCAGCCTCAAACTGTGAAGGCGCAAGATAAACACCATGCTCTAACATTCCTCGATGAAATTTGGCAAACTTGGCAGTGTCGCTAGTTTTGGCATCTTCATAGTCATAGACTTGCTGGCTCGTGAAAAACATCCCGAACATTGCGCCAACGATGTTACCCGTAGCAGCATGTCCAGTTTCATGGGCGATCGCCAACATACCATCGGCTAACTTTTTAGTAATCTGCTCAAGATATTCATAAGATCCAGCCCGTCCAAGGATTTCCAGAGTCTTGATTCCTGCGGTCATCGCCAAAGGATTTCCAGATAATGTTCCAGCCTGATACATCGGGCCCGCAGGAGCAACCATTGACATAACATCTCTGCGTCCACCATAAGCACCCACAGGCAGACCACCACCAATGACTTTACCCATCGTGGTCAAGTCAGGAGTAACCCCAAAACGAGCCTGTGCGCCGCCATAGGAAAGACGGAAACCTGTCATTACTTCATCAAATATCAACAAAGCGCCATTAGCATGACAAAGATCTTTTAAAGCTTGCAAGAATCCATCCTTGGGAACGATGCAACCAGCGTTACCGACTACTGGCTCGATGATTACGCCAGAGATTTCATTGGGATGCTGAGCAAATAGTGCTTTGACGGCTTCAAGATCGTTGTATGGCGCGTTAAGCGTATTCGCGGTTGTGGATTTAGGCACGCCTGGGGAGTCGGGCAAGCCAAGGGTTGCCACGCCAGATCCTGCTTTGACTAAAAACATATCAGCGTGACCGTGGTAGCAGCCTTCAAACTTGATGATCTTGTCACGACCTGTAAAGGCTCGCATTAAGCGCAATACGGACATACAGGCTTCAGTGCCTGAGTTGACAAAGCGCACCATCTCGACGCTAGGCACAGCTTCGATCACCATTTCGGCGAGTTGATTTTCAAGGACGCAGGGCGCACCAAAACTTGTACCTTTTTCCAGAGCCTTATGTAAGGCCTCGATCACTTCGGGATGGGCATGTCCCACGATCGCTGGCCCCCACGAGCCAATGTAGTCAATGTATTTGTTGCCATCGATGTCCCATGCGTATGCACCATTTACGCGATCGAAGACGATTGGCTCACCACCAACTGATTTAAAAGCGCGGACAGGAGAACTAACGCCACCAGGCATCAGGTTTTTGGCTTTGGCAAAAACTTTTTGGGATGCAGTTGTATTAAAAGTAGATAAATTCTCAGTCATTTTTTAACAAAGATTTTTTTTAGATTTTGTGACTCTTTCCAGACTCAATTTAACTTATATACCGCGTCTAAGATCAAACCCGTAGTTTTGTCGAGGGTCGCAGGGCAAAGCCCCGCTTCGGGTTTTTCTTTTCGTCTATGTCGAAAACTTCGGGTTTCAACATGGACTGGGTATAGTTGATGCCGCATGGAACTTTAGTTGTACATACCAATTCTAAAAAGTTTGAGTGCAATTCTTGGTTTAAAAATCAGAAGGCATAGAATAGAAATATAAGTATCAAAATCTAAGCTATGATACCGACTCTTGATATCAAATATGCTTATTCGATGTGTCTAGGGATGCTAATTGCCTTGACAGGCGTTTCTCTATGGCAACGTTTGATCCCACCGCCAGTTCGTGATATTCCCGAAAATACTGAATCGGCGAAGACGATTATTCCGCCCTTGCCTGCAAGTTTTACGCGCCCTAGTCTCAATGACGGCGAAAATATCGGCAGTCTTCGCGTCGGCAATCGGACTGATCGCTCGGTGAGGATTGTCTTATTTTCACGAGTTACATCTCAGAATGCTTGGCAAGCGATCGAGCCACTCAATTG
>JBBRQX010000128.1:0-7328 GCA_038225745.1 Pseudanabaenales cyanobacterium
AAATCATCAATGCTGATTTGAATTTGGCGCGATCGCAATTCTTTAGTAATGGCGATCGCAGTTTCGGCATTGTCCATGATCGCGCTTTCGGTGATTTCTAATTTGATATTGGCAGGATTAGCACCAGTTTCAGCCAAGATGCGATCAATATCGGCTAGTAGAGTCGCACAAGAAAACTGCCGTACTGAGAGGTTGATACTCATGGTTAATTCTGTCCAACCCTGCTGCTCCCAAGCCCGAAGTTGCTGACAAGCTTTCTTAAATACCAACATCCCCACAGGTACGATTAAACCTGTTGTTTCCATCGAAGGAATAAATTCGGCTGGTGAAACCATCCCCCGTTCAGGATGTTGCCAACGCACTAAGGCTTCAAATCCCGCCAGTTTTTGGGTTTGTAGATTGATGATTGGCTGGTAATAGAGAATGAATTCTTGTTGTTCTAGCGCTCGCTGAAGATCATTCTCTAAAATCAGGCGATTAAACATGGCTAGATGCATTTTGCGATCAAAGATCTGATGGCTATCTTTACCGCGCAATTTGGCTTGATACATGGCTGTATCAGCATCTTGCAAGAGTTCTTCGGGTTGATGATCGCTATTGTTGCCTAGTGTAATTCCGATGCAGACAGTGATAAATATTTCACAATTTGCCACTGCGAAAGGTTGGGCAAAGCCTTGGATAATCTTTTCAAGAAATAGCTCGACGTTTTTTTCTTCTTCGATCTGATGGAGTAAAAAACAAAATTCATCTCCACCCATCCTTGCTAATAGATCATTAGGTCGAAGATATTGCTGTAAACGATCGGCGATCGCAATTAGTAATTGATCACCCACCGCATGACCGAAGGAACCATTCACCAATTTAAACTGATCGCAGTCTAGATATACTAAGGCAATCGATGACTCTCCTGCCTGTAAACATTTTTTTAATTCTTGAAGTAAGAATGCTCGACTTGGTAACTTCGTGAGCGAATCCTCTAAAATCATGCTTTGCAATTGGGCTGTCCGCTCTTGCACCATTGATTCTAGTTGAGTATTGAAGGTTGCTAATTGTTGGTATTGCTGATGAATGCGGATCATCGATCGCACTCTTGCGATTAACTCTAAACGATTGACAGGTTTGCTAATAAAGTCATCAGCTCCTGCAAATAGGGCTTGGGCAAGATCTTTTTTGGTGGTTAATGCTGTAACTACAATGATTGGCACAGCGCTCCATTGCGGCATCGCTTTGACTCTCTTGCAGACTTCAATCCCATCCATGTCTGGCATCATCACATCTAACAAAATCAGATCGGGCTGAAATGTTTTGAGAGAGGCGATCGCATCTTTGCCACTAGCCGCATAATGCAACTGATAGTCTTGCTTTGCTTCTCCTGATTCTTTGGTATTGGTTAAAAAGGCTTCAATTACGTCAAAATTATCAGGTTCATCGTCAACGACCAAAATAGATGGTTTGTTCATAGTTAGTATTTGGTTAATATTTGTTTTGGAGTCTAAGAGCGTGTTTGAGAAGTTTTGATTTTAGTAAAAAGCTCTACTTGATCCCCCCCAGCCCCCCTTAAAAAGGGGGGAGAATATCTTCTTCCCCCTTTTTAAGGGGGATTGAGGGGGATCTAAATCATAAAACGTAGACAGGTAGGACTTGTGTGTACACGGTAGCTTTTTAAGGGGGGCTGGGGGGGATCGCAAACCTCTCAAACACGCTCTAATCATTGGGGATCTAAGAGTTGTTGAATGACATTTGTTAATTGCTTAAGTTTAACAGGTTTACTCAAATAATCATTGGCTCCTGCCTCCAGACAGCGATCGCAATCAGGCTCCATTGCTAATGCAGTTAGGGCAATGATTGGTAGATTTACTAAACTGGGAATTTGGCGGATTCTTTTAATTGCTTCTAACCCGTCCATTATCGGCATTTGGATATCCATAAGGATTAAATCAGGTTTTGCGGACTGAGCCAAGGCGATCGCTTCTTCTCCATTACTTGCTAGCAAAATTTTATAGCCTTTCGCCGTTAGATAACTGGAAATTGTCATGATGTTGGCTTCATTGTCTTCTGCAATCAAGATTAAGTGAGATTCTTGCTTGCTCTGAATAGGTTCTCTTATTGAGCTTTCAATGACTGTAAGCGATCGCGCAGTTTCGGTACAGGGGAGCAGCAGCGTAAAGCAACTGCCCACGCCCACTTGACTGGTTAGCTCGACTTTCCCTCCATGCATTTCGACAATGCTTTTTACCAAGGCAAGTCCTAGACCTGTACCCTGATATTGACGATTGAGCGCACTATCGATTTGAATAAAGGGCTGAAATAACTTGCCAATATTCTGTGGATCGATGCCGATGCCTGTATCGATTACGTCAATTCGTAGATAGTTAGTTGTCTCATGACTTGGTTGGATATTCTCCACCAGTGGAGATGCTCTTGTGTAGCTAACTTCTAGGGTGATGTGTCCACCCTCTGGTGTGAACTTAACTGCATTACTTAGTAGATTGATCAAGACTTGGCGAATGCGCCGTTCATCGATATTTAGATTAGGTAGATTGGTTTGCAGCTTTGTCTCTAGCTGGATACGTTTTTTGAGGGCTTGCTGTCTGACAAAGGCAAGACTAGATTGGCAAAGAGCTTCTATGGATGTATTGGCGTATTCGAGTTCGAGCTGACCTGATTCGATTTTGGCGACATCGAGAATGTCATTAATTAGTTCTAATAAGTGAGAGCCACTCCGCTCAATTGTTTGGAGAGCCTTGAGCTGTGACTCATTAATCTCGCCAAACACGTTGTCTTGCATCCCTTCCGTCATTCCCAAGATCGCGTTGAGGGGAGTACGGAGTTCATGACTCATGTTAGCGAGAAATTCATCTTTGAGTCGGGTGGCCCGGGCAAGTTCTTGATTAGAGACTCCCAGTTGTTGGTTGCGTTCGGTGAGTTGTTGTTCGGTAAGTTGCCGATCGCAAAGTTCTTGCTGTAATTGCTCAAATAAATTAGCTTGTTGAATGGCGATCGCTAATTGGTTAGAGACTTTGAGGAGCAGATTGATTTCCCATTCTTGCCACTGACGAGGGCGATCGCATTGATGGGCGATCAGCAATCCCCAGAGGGTGTCGTTTTGAATGATAGGAACAACGAGTTTGGCTTTGACCTGTAAATCTGATAGAAATTCGACTAAGCAAGGTAATACCTCTTGAGGTTTTGCATCGCGATCGCTGAGGGCGAATATTCTGCCTTGGACATAGCGATCGTAGTTTACTTTTGGGAAGACTTCTTCAGCAAAGATCATATTAAGGATTTTTGGCCAAGGATGAGAGACAGATTCAGCAATAGCAGCCCCTGTCCCATTGGCAAATACTTGATATACTAGTACTCGATCGCAATCCAAGACTTGGTGCATTTCTTCAACCGTAGTATTCAGAATCTCATTTAGACGGACAGTTGATCGTATCCGTTGGATAATCACTCCTAGCAATCTTTCTTGTTCAGCCTGATGTTGTAATCTCAGTTCTACTTGTTTGCGATCGCTAACATCCACGATCACACAGACACAGTCATCCTCAGAGATCATGGCAACCCCAATTAGGACATGGACAGAATGCCCATCCTTGTGATAGTAAACCTTCTCCCAAGGCTCAATCACGCGATTAATTCTCAGATGTTGGATCGCATGGAGATCGAGTGGTAGATATTCGGGCGGAGTGATAGTTTTCCAATTAAAATGCTTATCGTTTATGTCTTCTTGGCTGTAGCCAAGCATTTCTAAGAAGCGATCATTTGCATCGGTAATCTGTCCATTAAAATCAGTAAACATCATCCCCACAATATTCGATTCAAACACTCGCCGAAAACGAGTTTCACTTTCTTGGAGGGATTCTTCGGCTAAAATATTTAAGTCTTGGTGCAGACTCTCATAGGTCACAAGCCCCACTATGACATCGCAATTATCGACAATAGGCAACTGGCGAATGTGGTATTTCTGGAGGAGATTAATTGCTAAGGATAAATTTGTGAAATCGGCTTCACGCAAAGTAATCACAGGATGCACCATCACCTCCCGCATCATCAAGCGATCGAGAGGCTTTTGCTGGACTAGCAGCTTGACGACATCCTGCTCAGTGAAAACACCCAACAACTGTTCATTTTCTGCCACCAACACATAGGGCGACTGCTCCCCACTCATTTTCGCGATCGTATCCATCACCATTGTTTCAGGCGTAACGATCAGAGGGTTACGAATGATCGCCGACTTGAGTTCGATTTGGGTAAAAGCATTATCAGAAGTGGACATGGGGTTATGGGGGGATTTTTTGATCCGATATGTGACTTTAAGCGATCGGTAGGGAAATATGAATAGTTGTCTCTTGCTGATAAATGCTAGTAATTAAAAACTTACCTGCTGCTAGTTCAACAATCTTTTTGACGATTCTAAGTCCTAAGCCTAGCCCTTGTTGCTCATAAGTTTTGCGATCGAACTGGACAAAAGCACCAATGCGATTGATTTGCTCTTCGGTCAGCCCTCGCCCTGAGTCATGCACTGACAAATTAAATATATTGTCCACTACTTGACTGCTAACTTTGATGATTGTCCCTGCTGCCGAGAATTTCAAGGCATTATCGAGCAACTCAATAAGAAGTATAATCAAATATTGATCTGGTAGAGCAATTTCTGCTTCCTCAAGGTCAAATACAAGACGATGCTCTTGATTACCACTACTATTACCATTAGGACTTTGGGCATAAGCCCTTAATTTAGGCTCAACGAACTCCTTAGAAAATTTAGTGTGAGCCGATTTAAAGAACTGTTGCTGACTGGGAGAGGTTTCTAAGTCTAAGTAAGTTAAGAACTTCTTGGTTAAGCTGTCTAAGCGCTGGGCAGATTCATCAGCCCAACCTAGCATCTCTTTGATTTCGGCAATATCCATATTTTCGATATCGTCTTTTAGTAAGCTGATCGTGCCGATTATGCCATTGAGAGGTGTATTTAACTCGTGAGACATTCTCGAATTAAAAGTGCCGCGCAATTCATTGAGAGTGCCTTCGAGAATGTTAATCGTATTTGCTTGGAGATGAGATAGGGCTTGAATATCGTCATACTGTTGTTTGATTCTCAGCATAGAATGTACTCTTGCTCGTAGTTCAATACTATTGATCGGCTTACTAATAAAATCATCAGCCCCAGCATTTAGACAGTTAGCCAGATCGGACTTGGAGCTTAAGGCTGTCACCATAATGATCGGCACAATTTGCCACTGGGGCATTGCTTTAATTATTTTACAGACTTCAATACCATCGATCTCTGGCATCATCACATCTAGCAAAATTAAATCAGGCTTGAATAAGTCAAGAGATGCGATCGCGTTTTGACCACTAGACACGTAGTGCAATTGGTAGTCCCCTTGCCGAGATGTATTTATCTCAGCATTTAAGAGAGCTTCAATCACATCAAAATTATTAGGCTCATCATCGACAACTAAAATTGAGAAGCTATTATTTACCATGATGTTTCATTTATTAGAGCGTGTTTGAGAAGTTTGAAATTTAGCAAAAAGTTCTACTTGATCCCCCTCAATCCCCCTTAAAAAGGGGGAAGAATATCTTCTCCCCCCTTTTTAAGGGGGGCTGGGGGGGATCTTTAAAATCTAACATCATCGCTGATCACTTGTATGTACAAGGTAAGCCTCCAAATAAGCAACAATTGCAGGAAACATTTGATCGATTTCTCGCATGAGTCGATCGCTCCCTGTTAACTGTTGATTGCGTCCTGCACTCTCTAACTTTAAACAAATCTCAGAAAAGGCTCTAGCCCCAAGCATTCTACTACTTCCCTTTAAGGTATGCGCCACATATTCTATTTGCGAAGCGTCCTGATCGATGATCGCTTGACGGAGCTTGGCTAATAAGACTGGACATTCTTCTGTTAAAAACAAATTAATCATCCGTTTAGGTAAATTTATAGAAATCTTCTCAATCTCTTTGAGTGCGCGATCGTCAAAATCTTGATCCTGTGACAATGTAACCGATAATATCTCAACTTCTTTTGAGATATTGCCCCACCGCTCAATCGTTCTTTGTAAAGTATCAAAAGAGACTGGCTTACTGATATAGTCATCCATCCCTGATTCTAAGCACATTTCGCGATCGCCTTGCATCGCGCTAGCAGTCATCGCGATCAAGATTGGACGAGGTTGCTTAGTCGCTGTCGATTCCCCTACAATACGAGTAGCCGTCTCTAGTCCATTGAGGCGCGGCATTTGCACATCAAGGAACACCATATCAAAAGCACCATTTTTTAGGGTATAGATCGCTTCGATTCCATCATTGACAATAGTTGGGGTGTAGCCCATTTTGCTGAGCATCGCCATCACCATTTCTTGACTGATCAAATTATCCTCAGCGACCAAAATATTGAGCGGTAAGGTCGTTGCCAGATTAGTACTATAGGAATTAGCTTGACGCTGCATATTTCTCCGTTCAATGCTAGGTAATGCTTGAGGAGTTACATCGGTTGCGGAAACTGGCAAGGCGAAGAAAAAAGTAGAACCCTGATTGGAGATGCTTTCTACCCAAATCCTTCCTCCCATCATCTGTGCAAGTTTTTGACAAATCGCTAGTCCCAACCCAGTTCCTCCATACTGACGAGCAGTTGCGATCGATGCTTGGGTAAAAGGTTGGAACAGCTTTTCTAATTGTTCAGGTGAAAGTCCAATCCCTGAATCTTGTACTTCAAAAAGTAGTGTTAGTCCATTCTCTAGATCTACAGATGCTGATACTGATAGATTGACTGCGCCTGTGTGGGTAAATTTGACCGCATTGTTTGCCAAATTAAGCAGGATTTGGCGAAGTCTGATCGAATCACCCAGAATATAGGCTGGCGTTTGTTGATCAATTTGGTAATGTAACTCAATTCCCTTTGCCTCAGCTTGGCTGCTCAGCAGCGCACAGGTATCAACGAACATCCCACGCACATCAATGGGTAAATTTTCTAGTAAAAGTTTTTGGGATTCCAGTTTGGAGAAATCGAGGATGTCATTAATTACGGTTAAGAGGATTTCGCCACTGGTCTGAATAGATTGCACAAACCGATGTTGCTCTTGATCGAGGGATGTCGTTGTTAATAGCTCGGTCATCCCTAAGACTCCATTAATTGGAGTGCGGATTTCATGGCTCATCATTGCCAAGAAGTCTGACTTAACCCGCAGAGCCGACTCGGCAACTTCTTTGGATTCTTGAAGATCGGTTTCATATTGCTTGCGATCGGTAATGTCACGAAATCGCCAGACAAATCCCCAAAATTTACCATTGGGAGAAATCACGGAACCACTAAAATACTCGAAGGT
>JBBRQX010000129.1:0-7285 GCA_038225745.1 Pseudanabaenales cyanobacterium
CACATTATCGGTAGTCACGCACGCCACATAGGAGCTTGATACAATTATACATTACTTGAGACTGTCAGCTAGCCAGTAGACTAAGGGCGCGATCGCTAAAGCAGGTAAAAAAGATGCAACCCTAACTTTGGCGAGTTCTAATAAATTTAAACCCAGCCCCAACAACATCAAACCGCCCACACCTGTAATGATCATCACCGATGGAGCATTGGCGGGATCGGGCAAGCTTTGAGCTAAATTTCCTGCGAGTAGAGACATACTGCCTTGATACAGGGCTACGGGCAAAGCTGAGAAACCCACGCCGATCCCGTAGGTGCTGGCAAACACGATCGAGATAAATCCATCTAAAGCAGATTTGAGCGCCAAAAGATTGTCATCGCCTCTGAGTCCATTGTTGAGGCTGCCAATGATTGCCATGGGACCAATACAAAACAAGAGGCTTGCCGCCACAAATCCCTCTGTAAACTTGCCCTTGCCTTTAAATTTGGCTTTTAACCAGTCTCCAACTGTTTCTAAGCGCTTCTCGATTTGCACTAGTTCACCAAGTACGCCGCCAACAATCAATGAGATCAGGGCAAGGATCACGCCATTAAGACCGCCAGCTTTGACTTTGAGTAAGACATTTGCCATGTCAATGCTGACAAACATGGTGATTAGCCCGATCGCTTGTTTGAGGATTGGCAAAACTTGAGCAAGAAATCTCCCCCGCAAAACCAGACCTAAGCCTGTACCAAAGGCGATCGCCAAAACGTTAATCCAAGTCCCACTGGTTTTTGTCCAAAAATCTAACATTTAGTTACGGTTGCTTTGCTTTTTTCTATTTTATGAGCATCTCAATGAGTATATCTACTTGCGATCGCCAGAAACTAATCGCCTATCCTGTAAACCTTTGCAACTTTTTGGGTTGTGTCTTGGCTTTACTAAATATACTGAATACAGCTAATTTATCGATTGCTTGGCAATCAGAAACTTTTTCAAATATTTCCACAAAAAACCTTCAGAAAAAATTAGGCTTTTAGCCCAATGGAGAGCAAAACATGGCTCTAGAGCCTTGCACGGAAGTTCCTACCAAAACTATTCCCAACATTCCCGTTCTCAAAGAACGCGGACAGAGAGAAGTATTTTGCGGCTTGACGGGGATCGTCTGGCTACATCGCAAAATGCAGGATGCTTTTTTCCTTGTCGTTGGTTCGCGTACCTGCGCCCATTTGATCCAGTCGGCGGCAGGCGTGATGATTTTCGCAGAGCCAAGATTTGGGACAGCTATTCTCGGTGAACGGGATCTCGCTGGACTGGTGGATGCTAATGAAGAACTCGATCGCATTGTCGATCAGTTATTAGAGCGCCGCCCTGATATTGGCACTTTGTTTTTAGTGGGATCATGCCCCTCAGAGGTAATTAAGCTCGATCTCGCCAAAGCTGCGGAACGCCTCACTCAGCGCTTTTTTCCGAAAGTGCGGATTCTTAATTATTCTGGCAGTGGGATCGAAACCACATTTACCCAAGGTGAAGATGCTTGTCTAGGATCGATGATTCCTGTGTTGCCACGCAGTGATGAGCCGAGCTTGATGGTGGTCGGTAGCCTTGCGGATGTAGTGGAAGATCAGTTCCAAAGGCTGTTTGACAAGATGGGAATTGGTCCCGTTTATTTCTTCCCGCCCCGCCGTGCTGCGAATTTGCCACCTGTGGGTAAAGGCACGAAATTACTTTTAGCACAGCCATTTCTCAGCGATACCGTGCGATCGCTAATTTCACGCGGCGCGACTCTATTGCCATCGCCTTACCCATTAGGGATCGAAGGTACAACGGCTTGGCTCAAAACTGCTGCCGATGCTTGGAACGTTGATCCCAATCAATTTGAAGAAGCGATCGCGCCATCAGTTAGCCGCGCCCATATGGCTCTAGATCGTTATCGCCAATCTTTAACAGGTCGCAAAGTATTTTTATTCCCTGACTCGCAATTAGAAATTCCATTAGCGCGGTTTCTATCTAGAGAATGCGGCATGGAGCTAGTTGAAGTTGGTACTCCCTATATTGATCGCTTATTGATGGATACGGAAATTAAACTGTTGCCAGAAGGTACAGCACTCTCCGAAGGTCAAGACGTAGAGAAGCAGCTTGATCGCTGTCGTGAAGCTCGTCCTGATATTACGGTTTGTGGCTTAGGACTTGCTAACCCCCTCGAAGCTGAAGGGATGGCAACTAAATGGTCAATTGAATTAGTGTTCTCACCGATTCAAGGTTATAACCAAGCCGCCGATCTAGCAGAATTATTTGCGCGTCCGCTTGAGAGACGCAGAAGACTTACCGTTTAAGGTTTGGAGAGCGCAAAGCGCTCTCTAAACCTTTGTTTTTTATTCTCTTGGTATAACAACTTATGGAATTAACCCTCTGGACTTACGAAGGCCCTCCCCATGTTGGGGCGATGCGCGTGGCAACGGCGATGGAAGGTGTGCATTATGTCCTCCATGCACCGCAGGGCGACACTTACGCGGATTTGCTATTCACGATGATCGAGAGACGCGATCGCCGTCCGCCTGTAACCTATACAACTTTTCAGGCTCGCGATCTTGGCGGCGATACTGCCGAGATGGTGAAAACTTCGGTGCGTGATGCTTATGAAAGATTTAAGCCGCAAGTAATGCTCGTGGGCGAAAGCTGCACCGCCGAATTAATTCAGGATCAACCGGGTTCTTTGGCTAAAGGAATGGGTTTACCGATCCCCATTGTTAGCTTGGAATTACCTGCTTATTCTAAAAAAGAAAACTGGGGCGCAAGCGAAACTTTATATCACTTAGTCCGTACTTTGTTGCTGCCCGTTGTGCCGCCACCAAATACGCCCCGCCCTAAGCGCGATCCCCAAATTCGTCCTAAAGCAAATATCATTGGTCCCACGGCGCTCGGCTTTCGCTGTCGTGATGACATTCGTGAAGTCATTAAGTTACTTGCCGAAATCGGTGTTGATGTGAATGTGGTCGCGCCAATGGGTGCGAATCCAGATGACTTGATGCGGATTCCTGATGCAGACTTTAATATTTGTCTCTATCCTTAAATTGAGCTGACACCTTGCACTTGGCTGACCCGCAGTTTTGCCCAACCAGTGATTAAAACCGTGCCAATCGGTGTCGGTGCAACCCGTGACTTTATCGCCGAAATCGGTAAGGTTGCCGATATTGATGTGAGCGAAGCTTTAGCGCGATCGCAGTCTGACACATTAGGAAACTGGGATGCAGCGCGTGTATCTTCGGCGGCTGAAGCTGGCGCTTCGCGTTTGCCTTGGTATTCGAGATCGGTTGACTCCACTTATCTGACAGGTAAGCGAGTTTTCATCTTTGGTGATGCCACTCATGCTCTCGCCGCCGCCAGAATTGCCACTGAAGAACTAGGCTTTACCCTCGTTGGTATTGGCACATATAGCCGTGAATTTGCGCGGGAAGTGCGCGAAGTTGCCAAAAAGCATGGTCTCGAAGCCGTAATTAGTGATGACTACTTAGCAGTAGAAGCCAAGGTTGCTGAGGCATCTCCAGAACTGGTGCTTGGCACTCAGATGGAACGACATATTGCCAAACGCTTGGGTATCCCTTGCGCGGTAATTTCTGCACCAATTCACGTTCAAGATGTGCCTGCTCGCTACTCACCGCAAATGGGTTGGGAAGGCGCGAATGTGATTTTTGATAGCTGGGTGCATCCTTTAATGATGGGTCTAGAGGAACATTTGATTGGCATGTTTAAGGAAGACTTTGAGTTTGCAGAAGGACATATGAGCCATCTGCATACTGCACCATCTCAGGAATCACGCGGCGGCTCTGGAGTTGCTGAACAGGCGATCGCCTCGGTTATCACCTCAACAGGTACTTCAAATCAAGCAACTCTTACGCCCCTTGAAGTGCTTCAAGGAGCGCAGGGCATAACTTGGAGCGCAGATGGTGAAGCTGAGTTAAAGAAAATCCCTTTCTTTGTTCGCGGTAAAATCAAACGCAATACTGAGCAATTTGCCAGCGATCGCGGGATCACTTCGATCACCTCTGAGACTCTTTATGATGCAAAAGCGGCGATCGGCAAGTAATTAATTCAGGCGCTTTGCGCCTAAAAACAAATTCAGTTGGGCGCGAAGCGCCCAACTGAATAATAAAATTTATTTATAACAGGAGTTTATTTTGGCAGTTTTAAACGCGCATCCACCATCAATCACCAAATGTGAAGACGGAGAAGGCAGCCTTCAAGTACATCAAGATCCTGCAATGGTCATCGAAGGCGCTTTAGTCATCGCCGTTTACGGTAAAGGCGGTATCGGCAAATCCACCACTTCTTCCAATCTCTCCGCCGCATTCTCACATCTCGGCAAGCGCGTATTACAAATCGGTTGTGATCCTAAGCATGACAGCACCTTTACGCTAACCAAGAGAATGGTTCCCACGGTCATCGATGTTCTGGAAACCGTTGATTTCCATTCTGAAGAACTGAAGATAGAAGACTTCATGTTTGAAGGCTATAACGGTGTGATGTGTATTGAGGCTGGTGGCCCCCCCGCAGGTACAGGCTGTGGCGGCTATGTTACAGGTCAAACTGTGAAGCTTCTAAAAGAGCATCATTTGCTCGAAGATACTGATGTTGTCATTTTTGATGTATTGGGTGACGTAGTTTGTGGTGGTTTTGCTGCGCCTCTGCAACACGCCCATTATTGCTTAATCGTCACGGCTAATGACTTTGATTCGATTTTTGCGATGAATCGGATTGTGGCGGCGATTCAATCTAAGGCGAAAAACTATCGCGTTCGTCTCGGTGGCATCATCGCTAACCGTAGTGAAGGAACTGATCAGATCGATAAATTTAACGATCGCGTTGGCTTGAAAACCTTGGCACATTTCCGCACCGTTGATGCGATCCGTCGCAGTCGTTTGAAAAAATGTACTGTATTTGAAATGGAGCCTGATCCTGAAGTTTTGGAAGTACAGCAAGAATACCTGAAGTTGGCTAAAGGTATGCTCGAAAATGCACAGCCTCTTTATGCCACACCACTTAAGGATCGCGAAATTTTTGACCTCCTTGGTTTTGACTAATCATCAAAAAAGTCCTCGCTGAGCGAGGACTTTTTTTTACCTCACTAAGCTATGCAGTAAACTATGCCAAAATATATGTAGTTATCTACAAGCTTATTTAGCAAGCTGATCGGCAATGTCTGCAATTTCAATTAAAGTCCCCAAGCAAAAAGTCAAGAATCCGCCCCTGCAAGTTCATACGCTAGGCGATCGCGTTTTGCGTCAGCCCGCCAAGCGCATTAGCAAAGTCAACGATGAAATTCGTCAGATTGTTGTCGAGATGCTGCAAACGATGTATAGCAACGATGGCATCGGGCTAGCTGCGCCACAGGTAGGAGTTAATAAACAACTACTCGTCATTGATCTCGAACTTAAAGACGAAAGCAAACCTCCTTTGGTAATGATCAACCCTGAAGTCAAGTCTTCAGGCGGCGATTTGATTACTGGAGAAGAAGGCTGTCTGAGTATTCCTGAAGTATTTCTCGATGTTGTCCGCCCCGATCGCATTGAAGTCTCATATCGTGATGAAGATGGTAGACCAAAGAACCTGATTGCTGATGGTCTGCTAGCAAGAGTAATTCAACATGAGATGGATCATCTCAATGGGGTCTTGTTTGTCGATCGCGTTAAAAATGCGATCGCCCTAAACAAAGAATTAAGCTCTCATGGTTTTGCGACAAAGGATGTCCAAGCGATTAGATAGAACGGTCGCAATGTATAACCAACCAAGAACTCAAGTTCTTGGTTAAAAGCTAAAGCCAGTTAAAACTGACTAAAATATTCTTCAAATTATCCTAAATTCCGACATATGGATTTTGAACTCTCTCGGTTTTATAAGGCTTGCAATCCTACGCATCCGCTCGACTCTGGTAATGATGAGGATCGCAGCTATTATGTCGATCTCTCGACAGTGCGGGGTGAAAAACTAATTGAAAGTTTGTCCCGTAAAATTGTGCGAATTTCGCCCGATGAGTCAACCTGTCAGCTATTTACAGGACATATCGGCTGCGGCAAATCGACGGAGCTTTTGCGGCTGAAGCATGAGCTGACGGAGAAAAAGTTTCATGTGGCTTATTTTGAGTGCGATCGCCAGTTAGAACTAAGCGATGTCGATGCTAGCGATATTTTGTTAGCGATCGCGGGGCAACTCAGTGCTGGTCTGGAGAAAGCAAATATTAACATCGTCCCAGAATATTTCAAGAAATTATTTGGCGAACTGAAGGATATTTTGCAAACTAAGCTCGATCTGAGCGCAAATTTCAAGCTTTCTGTTGGCATTGCGGAGATTACGGCTCAGGCGAAAAATAGTCCTTCATTGCGGCGGCAAATGCGCGAGCGGTTGGAATCGCGCACGAATAGCATTATCAATTCGATTAACAAAGAATTACTGGCTCCTGCGAAAAAACAACTTATAGAGAAGGGGATGAAGGGGTTAGTGGTGATTGTCGATAACCTCGATCGCATTGAAAATCGGATTGATCCTAAGGAACAATCACGGGCAGGATATTTGTTTGTGGAGCGCGGCGATCAGTTACGGGGTCTGGATTGCCATGTGGTGTATACGGTTCCGTTGTTGTTAACTTTCTCAAACGATGCTGCGATCGTCACTAGTCGATTTGGAACTGACATTAAGACTTTGCCGATGGTTCCTGCGCGTTTACAGGATGGCAGTGAATGCGAAGCTGGCATGGCTTTGTTACGTCAGATCGTGATGGCGCGGGCATTCCCAAATGTTAATGCTGTCCAGCGAATTAGCGATGAATCTGTGAATAAGGTATTTGACAAGCCCCAAACTCTTGATCGCTTATGCAAAGCTAGTGGTGGTCACGTTCGCAATTTATTTCGGTTACTATATGGTTGCTTAGAGCAGGACGATCCACCGATTACAGAAAGCTTAATCGAGAGCATCATCTCGAAGGAACGGAATAAGATGGTGAAAACGATTACTGATGATGAATGGGAATTAATTCAGAAGGTGAAGCAAGATCATCGGGTGCGTGGGGAGTCAGAATATCAAACTCTCATCAAGAGCCAGTTTGTGTTTGAGTATGAGTATTTGGGTGAGAGTTGGTTTGATGTGAATCCGATTTTGGATGATTAAGACCCTCACCCCCCAGCCCCCTCTCCTCCCTAGGCTACCGTGTACACACAAGTTACCAAGAACTAAACTTCTTGGCTAAAAGCTAAAGTCAGTTGAAACTGACTGAAGACTATTAACCCGTTTCAACGGGTTTTAGCTTTTAGCC